>JBILKC010000101.1:0-8794 GCA_044376885.1 Hylemonella sp.
AGCCGGTGCCAGTTGGCACTGGGTCGCCTATTGGGCTACCCTGAACTGGCTGATTTTTCGCCGCATGTGGGGCTGGGCGCTGGCCTATGGCGCAGTGCTGGCAACCGTAACAATACTGGTTTTTGGTTTGGGCAAGCTGCTGTTGAACTACCCGGATAACACCGGTCTGGTGTTGTTCCTGGCTTTTTTGTCGCTGGCTTTTGTCTTGCCTGGCCTTTACGCCAATGCAATCTATTACACCTTTTGCAACAGGAATATTTCAGCTGCTTTGCAAGCGACACCCGATATTCCCAGTGCCTGCAAAGCCCTTGCAGAGCAGGCTCCTACGCCCAAGCGCTGGTTAAAGATAGCCATGGTCAATGTGGTGTTGCTGGCGCTGTTGGCAGGCGTGGCGAATTTTTTTCTGAATCCGCCATCAGGCCTTGCCGTTTTGACTGAGGCCCAAAAATCCCGGCCTTCAGTCGGTGTTGTCACAGATGCACCACCTGCCGCTCCGGCACCGGAACCCGCGCCTGCCACGCCAGCAGCCAATCCACCAACCACGCCTGCCCCAACCCAGCCGGTAACTCCGCCTGCCACTGCGCCAACAACTGCGCCAATCACGCCACCGGCCACAACGTCACCGGCCACAACGTCACCGGCCACAACGCCACCAACATCGCCAGCGCCAGCAGCGGCAACAGAAACCAAGCCGGTGACAGAGCCTCAGAAGCCTGCATCAAATGCCAAAGTGCCGGTTGTTCGCCCAGCAAGGCAAGAGCCGGTCACACCCGCACAGCCCCCCGCTTCTGCGGCGCTGAGTCCGTGGTACGTGCAGGCCGGCGCATACTCGCGCGAAGACAGTGCGCAAACTGTGCGCACCAGGCTGGAGCTGGCTGGCCTGACCGCCAGCACCGAGGCAATTGATACCCCAGCTGGCCGCCTGATCCGGGTCCGGGCCGGCCCGTTCAGCAACAAGGCACAGGCCGATCAGGCCGTCGTCAAAATCAAGGCGCTGGAACTGCCAGCCGTGCTGTTTCGCGACTGAGCCTCAGCGTTGTTTAACGCTGCCCAATCTTGACATCGCCAAAAATCGCCTGCGCCTGGCGCGGCAGGCATCGCCAGTACTGCGGGCTCGCCGTCACCTGGCCACCCAAAGCGGCGGCGGCTTCCCAGCCCCAGCGCGGCTTAAAGAGCAAAGCGCGGGCCAGTGCAATCAGGTCAGCATCGCCGGCCTGCAGCACATCTTCGGCTTGTTGCGGCTCGGTGATCAACCCCACGGCCGTGGTTGTCATACCGCTGATGTTGCGGATCTGGCGGGCAAACGGCACCTGGTAGGCCGGGCCAATGGCGATTTTTTGTAAGGGTGACACGCCTGCCGTAGAGACGTGGATAAAGTCGCAACCCAGGGCTTTGAGGCGCACAGAAAATTCGCTGGACTGCTCCAGATCCCAGGCCCCTTCCACCCAGTCAGTAGCCGAGACACGCAAGCCCAGCACACCGCTGAAGGCCTGGCGCACGGCCGCAAACAGCTCCAGGGGAAAGCGCATGCGGTTTTCCAGGCTTCCTCCGAAGGCGTCGGTCCGCTGGTTGGCCAGGGGTGAGAGAAACTGGTGCAGCAAATAGCCGTGAGCGCCGTGCAGCTCCACGGCTTCAATGCCCAGCCGGTCGGCACGCTGTGCGGCCATGACAAAGGCCTGCTTGATGTCTTCCATGGCGGCCAGCGTGAGCTCGGTCGGTGGTTTTTCGCTCGCAAGTTGCGGCAGTGCCGAAGGCCCGACGGGCTGCCAGCCGCCCTGATCTGCACTGAGCAGCTGGCCACCATTCCAGGGCGCTGCGCTGGAGGCCTTGCGTCCGGCGTGCGAGAGCTGTATACACACCGGTACCTTGGGTGCCAAAGCCCGGGCGCGGTGCAGCTTGTCGGCCATGGCCTGCTCGGTACGCTCATCCCACAAACCCAGACAATGCGGTGTGATGCGGCCTTGGGCGTTGACCGCCGTTGCCTCAATGGTCAAGAGCCCGGCACCACTGTTGAGCAGGCTGGCCCAGTGTGTCAGATGCCAGTCGGCAGCCTCACCCTGCACACTGGAGTATTGGCACATGGGGGCCACCACAATGCGGTTGGCCAGTTCAAGGCCGCCCCGTGGTGAAGACAATTTGAGGGGTGAAAATAGCAGTGACAAAGGTTTACCTTGATTTTTAGAGTGGAACAATGGACCCATTATGAAACCTAAAACCTTTCAGTCATCTAGGCAGCGTCCGCTACCAGACGTTTGTGCTGTGCTTGCGCCTGTGTTCACGGCTCTGAGCCTGGCCTTGGCACTGAACTGCGCGCTGGCCCAGAGCCAGGCGGCAGAGCAAAGCTTCAACCAGGCCAAGCCTCAGCCACCAGCCGCGCAACGTGCAGTCCCGGCATCTCCAGCGCGCTCTGCCCTGCCGCAGCGCGACCTGCTGATTGAATTGCGCCAGGCCAGTGACACCCAGGCCGGTGGTTATTCGGTCAGCACCCAGCCCCAGGCCGCGCCTGTCGTGGCCCAGCAACTGCGTGTGCGCAATGGCGAGGCGGTGAGCTGGAACGTCGGGCAATCCATGCCCATGCAGTGGACGCAGTCGGTCGTGGCGCAAAACAGCAAGCTCGATGTCTCGGGCGGGCTAGGTGCGCCGGGCCTGTCAGCCAGCAGCCAGGGAGGTGGTGTTGCGCAAGGCTTGACCTGGATAGAGGCCGGCCAGAGCATTTCTGCCCGGCCGCGTTGGCCGGGCGGTAACCAGCCGGTCACGGTGGAAGTGGCCGTTCAGTCAGCCTCAGTGCAGGAGCGCACCGGGCCTGAATTACCAACCCGCACCAGTAGCCAGCTGGCGACCGTGGTGAGCGTGCCATTGAATCAGTGGGTGACCATTGCCACCACCGGTGCTGCGCCCCAGAAAGGGGTTTACAGCACCCGCAGCAGCAGTGACCCGCAACGCCTGCTGCAAATCAGGGTACAGCTTTCTGACAAGCCTTGAGACTTACAAGACGTGATCAGGCCTGAACAGATTTACTGACCTTTCGCCTTTACTTTCAAGCGCCAGGCGTGCAGCAGCGGCTCGGTATAGCCGTTGGGTTGATCCAGACCTTTGAGCACCAGATCGAGGGCCGCGCGGTAGGCCGCTGACTTGGCAAAGTTGCCGGCCATGGGCTTGTAAAGCGGGTCACCCGCGTTCTGGTAGTCCACCACAGCGGCCATGCGTTGGAAGGTTTCCTTCACCTGTTTGAGATTCGTGACCCCGTGCAGCAGCCAGTTGGCAATGTGCTGGCTGCTGATGCGCAGCGTGGCGCGGTCTTCCATCAGACCGACACCATTGACATCGGGCACCTTTGAGCAGCCTACGCCCTGGTCGATCCAGCGCACCACATAGCCCAGAATGCCTTGGGCGTTGTTGTCGAGTTCCTGCTGGATTTCAGCCGGCGTCCAGAAGGCGACCAGTGCCACGGGAATCTGCAGGATGGCATTGAGCAACTTTTCTTCGTCAGCCTTGCCGGTTTCAGCGTTGACAAACTTGTCCATGCTTTTCTGCAGGGAAGCCACGTCCACCTGGTGGTAGTGCAGTGCATGCAGGGTGGCCGCGGTGGGCGAGGGTACCCAGGCGGTATTGGCACCAGCTTGCGGATGCACTATCTTTTGCTTCATCATGTCGGCCATCAGGTCGGGCATGGCCCACATGCCCTTGCCGATTTGTGCGCGACCGCGCAAGCCGCAGGCCAGGCCGATCTGCACATTGCTGAGCTCGTAGGCACGAATCCAGCTGGCGTTTTTCATCAGGGGCTTGCGAACCATGGGGCCGGCGTGCATGGCGGTATGGATTTCGTCGCCGGTACGGTCCAGAAAACCGGTGTTGATGAAGGCCACGCGACTGCGTGCGGCGGCAATACAGGCCTTGAGGTTGACCGTGGTGCGACGCTCCTCATCCATGATGCCCAGCTTGACCGTGTTCTCTTTGAGACCCAGCATGGCCTCGACACGCCCGAACAGTTCCGAGGCAAAAGCCACCTCGGCGGGTCCGTGCATTTTGGGCTTGACGATGTAGATCGAGCCCTTGCGTGAGTTGCGAATGGTCTTGCCTTTGGCGGGCTTGAGGTCGTGCAGGGCAATCAACACCGTGATGACAGCGTCCATGATGCCTTCGTGGATCTCGGTGCCGTCCCCGTAAAGAATAGCCGGGTTGGTCATCAGGTGCCCGACATTGCGCACAAACAGCAAAGAGCGTCCAGGCAGCGTCACCTGGCCACCCGATCCACGGGTGTAAACACGGTCAGCATTCAGGCTGCGCGTGAAGGTTTTCCCGCCCTTGGTCACAGTTTCGGTCAGCGTGCCTTTGAGAATACCCAGCCAATTGGCGTAGCTCAGGATTTTGTCCTCAGCGTCGACTGCCGCCACCGAGTCTTCCAGATCCATGATGGTGGTCAGTGCTGCCTCGATGATCAGATCGCTGATGCCGGCTGCATCACTTTTACCGATGCGCGTGCTGCGGTCAATCTGGATCTCGACGTGCAGGCCGTTGTTGCGCAGCAAAACCGCTGTGGGCGACATTGCGTCGCCTTGGTAACCCACAAACTTGGCGCTCTGCAGCAGCCCGGTACTAGTTCCATTCTTGAGTGAAACCAGCAGTTTTCCCTTATGCACGCTGTATTTGTTGCTATCAACATGAGAGCCTTTTTCCAGCGGCGCAATTCGGTCCAGCACATGGCGGGCATAGTCAATCACGCGTTCGCCGCGCACCGGGTTGTACTGCTCGCGGCGATCGGCACCATGGCCCTCGCCGATCACGTCGGTGCCATACAGGGCGTCATAGAGCGACCCCCAGCGTGCATTGGCGGCATTGAGGGCATACCTGGCGTTGAGGATAGGCACTACCAACTGAGGCCCGGCCAGTTGGGCCAGTTCAGTGTCCACGTTTTGTGTGTCACAAGTGACTGGCCCTTCGACAGGTGCCAGATAGCCGATTTCGGTCAGAAATTTGCGATAAGACGGCATGTCGTAAATCGGGCCGGGGTTGGCTTTGTGCCATTCATCCTGCTGTGCCTGCATCCGGTCGCGCTCCTGAAGCAGCTTGGCATTTTTGGGGCCAAGGTCATGGGCGATGGCATCAAACCCCTGCCAGAACGTGGCGCTGTCGATGCCTGTTCCAGGAAGAACCTCGTTTTCAATGAAGTTAACTAGCGGGGTTGCCACCTTCAGGCGATGGCAGGACGTACGTTGGCTCATGGATTTCAAACTCCGTAGGAAAATGGGGCCCAGGCAGCAAGCTCAGGCAGAGGGGAAAACCGGCAATTTTACCCAATGATGAGCCTGTACCAGCCGGCGGTGTACCCAACTCTTCAGAGGCTAGCGCCATGGGGCTTACACGCAAAGTGTGCCGCCCATACCAGGTAAAAGCCATTGCATCCCTAAGGCTGCAACCTGCAAACCAGAAATGATGGCTTTTCAGGCCCCTGGCCTGTTTGACAAGGGCTTGGGCCAGATGGCGCGTCAAAGCGCACAAAGGGGCTGTTCCGGCAGAGTCCAGGCCGGAACAGCCCCTCACACCTTCAGGGGTGATCAGTCAGCGTACTGTCCGGCAGCCCGGATCACAGTGCCCCATTTGGTCACTTCAGTTCCCAGGAAAGTGCGAAGCCCGTCGGAGGTCTGGCGGGCGTCGGAGATTTGCTCAGCGCCCAATTCAGCCATGCGGGTGGCAAAAGCGGGGTCTTTGATGGCTGTGCGCATGGCGTTGCCAAACTTGGCAATCACATCTGGCGGGGTTCCTTTGGGGGCATACACGCCGTGCCAGACCACGACTTCAAAGTCTTTCAAGCCTGATTCGGTCAGTGTGGGCTGATCGGGCATGGCTTTGATGCGTTGTTTGGTGGTCACGCCATACATTTTGACGGTGCCGGCCTTGATGTGTTGTGTCGTGTTGGTGGTCTGGTCACACAACAGATCAACCTGTCCGCCCAGCAAGGCGTTGAGCGCAGGGGCGGTTCCCTGGAAGGGAACGGTGGTCATGTCAGCGCCCAGGGCTTGTTGCAGCAAGGTGCCACACAGGTGGGAGACGGCACCCAGGCCGGCATTGGCCAGATTGAGCTTGCTGGCGTTGGCTTTCACGAAGGGGATGAACTCAGCCATGTTTTTGGGCGCAAAGTCTTTGCGTGCGATCAGGGTCATGGGCACATCCACCACCTGACCGACGTATTCGAAGTCGGTCAAAGGGTTGAAGGCCAGCTTGCGGTACAGGGCGGGGGCGGTTGCCATGCCGTTGTGGTGAATCAGGAAGGTATAGCCATCATTAGCAGCTTTGGCTACAGCACCTGCAGCGATCGTGCCACCAGCACCGGCTTTATTTTCGACCACGACCGTTTGGCCGAATGGTTTGGCCATGGCTGCAGCCAAGGTACGGGCCACAATGTCTGTCGGGCCACCGGCGGCAAACGGGACAACCAGGCTCACAGGCTTGGTCGGATAGCCTTGGGCAAGGACAGAGCCACAGGTCATAACCAGTGTGCTGGCCACTGCAGCCAGAGCGGTTTTAGTGAAATTTCTACGTTGGAAGGTCATGGTTTGTCGCCTTGGTTGTTGTCAATGGTTGAGTGGAAATGATTGAAAAACGAGAGCATTATCCTCGTATATATCGAGGCTTTGCGCAACAGGGCTTGCCCTAAGTCCCCAGCAAATCAAGGCATTTCATGCCAGCAGCTTGCCCACCAGGGGCGTGTCTGCCAGTGCCCAGACACGTGCGGTCAGGGTTTTCATTTCAGCCTCAGTCGCACCGTCGTGATAGCGCGCCAGCCCGAGCGCTTTGTGCTCGAGTTCGCTGCGACTCAGGGTGTTGCCCGGGTCGCCTTTAGGCTCATCAACCCGGCCATGAAGGGTTCGCCCATCTGTGGTTTCAACGATAACTTTGCCTATCCAGCGCGCCGGATAAGCAGCGTCGACCTCGGCATCGAGCGCCATGACCACCTTGTCACGAAACCCGGTGACATCGGGGGTTTTATAGCTGCCATCAAACTCGGTCAAGCCGGCCCGCCCCAGGACGGCCACCAGACCCAGCACCGTCCCCATGGAAAACTTGCTCTGATGGACGGTTTGCGGATCGGTGACCGGGCCCAGTACATCAATCGCGCCTTGATGCACCAGCGCGATCACGCGCCTGATATCGGCAGCCTGCAGGTGATGGAACTGCATGACCTGTTGCAAAGCGTCTGCCGCCGGATGGGTGTGACGGCAAGAGGCGTGGAACTTGAAAGAGGTTTCGGCCAGCGCCCAGCGCGTGCCCAGACCGTCGATCAGTTTGGCGGGGTTGCTGTCGCTGGACATGCCTGCGCCCATGCCTTGCGGCCCTTCAAGGATATGCCGGGCACCGGTAAAACCGGCCTGCGCCAGGTAAGCAGCGGTCAGCCCCGCACCGGCCGCATGTGCGGTGTGCAGTTGCTTGGAGTCTGCGGCATCGCGCAAAAACTCCCAGAGCCCACCCGACTGCGTTCCCGCTGAACCAAACGCATGTAACATTTGCCCGGGCGACAGTCGCAGCAAATGACCCACGGCTGCAGCAGCCGCCAGGGTGCCCGCAGTGCCAGTGGTGTGAAAAATCTTGTAGTGCGAGCGACCCAGAAACTCCCCCACGCGTATGCCCACCTCGTAGCCGGCCACGCTGGCTGTCAGCAGGTCCTTGCCAGAGCACCCCAGCGCCTGCGCCACGGCCAGCGCGGCCGGGAAAACCACGGTGGCGGGGTGAAAAACCGAGCCGTTGTGCACGTCATCCTGTTCAGCCACATGCGATGCTGCCGCGTTGACCATGGCTGCAATCAGGGGGCTGCTGCCAGAGCGGTGAATCAGGATTTCACTCGGACCCGTCGGTGTTGCGCCTGTGCCAGGCCCCATGCTTTCCATGAAGGCGGCCAGGATTTCTACCGCGCGCGCGCCTTTGCCGGCCAGCGTGGAGCCAATCCAGTCCAGCAGCAGGTCTTCGGTGCGCCGGATCACAGGCTCGGGAATGGTCTCAAAAGTGAGTTGGGCCGCAAATGTGGCCAGGGTTTGTGAAGACATCAGAAAGATCGGGGTAGACCCAACACATGTTCGGCCACATGCGAGAGGATGAGGTTGGTGGAAATAGGGGCCACCTGGTAGAGGCGGGTTTCACGGAACTTGCGTTCTATGTCGTATTCGCAGGCAAAGCCAAAGCCGCCATGCATCTGCAAACACACATTGGCCGCTTCCCAGGAGGCTTTGGCGGCCAGGTACTTGGCCATGTTCGCCTCGGCACCGCAGGGCTGGTGCGCATCAAACAGGGCGCAGGCCTTCCAGCGCATCAGGTTGGCGGCTTCCACTTCAATATAGGCCTCAGCAATCGGGAACTGCACGCCCTGGTTCTGACCTGTGGGGCGGCCGAACACCACCCGGTCTTTCACGTACTTGCTGACCCGGTCTATAAACCAGTAACCATCGCCTATGCATTCGGCTGCAATCAGTACGCGTTCGGCGTTGAGACCGTCCAGGATGTACTTGAAGCCCTTGCCTTCCTCGCCGATCAGGTTCTCAACAGGAATTTCCAGGTTCTCGAAAAAGAGCTCATTGGTTTCGTGGTTCACCATATTGGCAATGGGCCGCACTGTCATGCCTGACTTTTCTGCCTGGCGTAAATCGACCATAAAAATCGACATGCCTTCAGACTTCTTTTTCACATCGGCCAAGGGCGTGGTGCGCGCCAGCAGAATCATCCAGTCTGAGTGCTGCACCCGCGAGATCCAGACCTTTTGCCCGTTGACCACATAGCGGTCTCCCCGCTTGACAGCCGTGGTCTT
>JBILKC010000382.1:0-2619 GCA_044376885.1 Hylemonella sp.
CCTCAAGCTTGCGGGCTTCCTGATCGACCCGGTTAAGCTCCGCAAACAAGCGGCGCGACTCGTACTGCACGTTGACCAGGTAGATTGCACTGGCCATAACGGCCAGCAACAACATCAGGCTCAATCGCGTCATGCCACTGTCCTTTGTGCAATGCGCATGATGGCACTGCGGGCACGCGGGTTACCTCGCACCTCGGCTTCACCCGGCTTCACACGACCCAGCGCCTCAAGCCTCATGACACGGGGCGCGGCAAACGGTGCGCGGCGATCGTATGAGTCGCGCGAATGCCTGGCAATGAATTGCTTGACGATGCGGTCTTCCAGCGAATGAAAGCTGATCACCACCAAACGACCTCCAGGTTCAAGCACATCAAGACTGGCCTCTAACGCCTGTTGCAGCTCTTCAAGCTCGGCATTGATGAAAATCCGAAAAGCCTGAAATGTGCGCGTTGCAGGGTTCTGGCCCGGCTCGCGGGTTTTGACCGTATCAGCCACGAGCTGGGCCAACTCGGTGGTGCTTGAAATCGGGCCCCTTTCCTGTCGGCGAGCAACAATCGCCTTTGCAATGGCGCCAGCAAACCGTTCTTCACCATAGTCACGTATCACCTCTGTAAGTTGGTTGACCTCTGCGGTCTCGAGCCACTGCGCCACGCTTTGACCGCGCGTGGGATCCATGCGCATGTCCAGCGCAGCCTCGAAGCGAAAGCTGAAACCCCGCTCGGGGGTATCGATTTGGGGCGAGCTGATGCCCAGGTCCATCAATACCCCTCTGACACTGGCTGTAGGCAGTTCGAACAGAGACCGGAATCCCTGATGCCGGATGGAAAAACGTGGATCCTCGATTAGCGCCGCGTGGGCAACGGCTTCGGGATCCTTGTCGAAAGCAATCAGCCGTCCGGCGGGCGACAGCTTTGAGAGAATCAGTCGGGTATGTCCGCCCCGCCCGAAGGTGGCATCCACATAGGTGCCATCGGTTTTGTTGAGCAACGCCTCCACTGCTTCGTCCAACAAAACGGTGGTGTGTGTCCATATTGTTTCCACCAGCCACCTTCAGAAGGAAAAATCCTTGAAGATATCCGGCATTTCGCCCTGCATGGCGCGAGCTTCCTGGGCTTCGTAGGTGGCTTTGTCCCACAACTCGAAGTGGTTGCCCATGCCCAGCAGTATGGTGTCACGGCTGATGCCGGCTGCCGCGCGCAATTCAGGCGACACCAGGACACGGCCGGTGCCATCCATCTCGACATCCATGGCATTGCCCAGAAAAATCCGCTTCCACCACTGCGCCGCCATGGGCAAGGCTGCAATGCGCTCACGAAACTTCTCCCACTCGGGACGTGGGAAGAACATCAGACAACCGTGCGGATGACGCGTCATCGTCAGCTGGCCTTGAGCCGTGGCCATCAACAGGTCGCGGTGACGGGTCGGCACAGACAGCCGCCCCTTGGCATCCAGATTGAGTGACGAAGCCCCTTGAAACACGACAGCAAACCCCTGTTGAACAAATTAAACCCGGCGTAAAAGTGCAATGGCATTTTTCACCACTTAATTGCACTTTTTTGCACTGTACCAGCAAATCAGGAGTTTGCAAGGGTCTTGCTTAGAAAATTTCCAATGAAATCAATGACTTAGAAGCGTTTTCGAAACAAAATTAAGGTTGAAAATCGTTCTAAATCCAGCACTTAGCGCGTACTATGAAGGTAACGCATGAAGGAGATCTACAAAATATAACGACTCAAGTCTTCGTCACGGCTGAGATCTGAAAGCCGACTGTCGACATAGGCGGCATCGATCAGGATGGTCTGGCCCCGCAGCTTTTCCGCATCAAAACTGACCACGTCGAGCAGGCGCTCCATCACCGTCGCGAGACGTCGTGCACCTATATTTTCCGTGCGCTCATTCACCTCGAATGCAATGGCCGCCAGCCGAGTAATACCCTCACTCAAGAACTCCAGCGTGACCGATTCGGTGGCCAACAGGGCCTGATACTGCTTGACCAGGGAGGCATGGGTTGAGGTGAGAATTGACTCAAAGTCCTGCACCGAAAGGGGCTGCAGCTCTACCCGGATCGGGAAACGGCCTTGCAACTCGGGAATCAGGTCACTGGGTTTGCTCAAGTGAAAAGCCCCGGAGGCAATAAACAAAATATGGTCGGTCTTGACCACACCGTACTTGGTAGAAACCGATGTGCCTTCCACCAGCGGCAACAGGTCCCGCTGGACGCCCTGACGGGACACTTCGGCACCATTGCCTTCCGAGCGGGAGGTGACCTTGTCGATCTCGTCAATGAACACAATACCACTTTGTTCGACCATATGCAGGGCTTGGGTCCTGATGTCATCTTCATTGAGAAGCTTGGCCGCTTCCTCATCTACCAGCAGCTTGAGGGCTTCGACAATTTTGAGTTTGCGGGTTTTACGCTTGGCTTGCCCTATTTGGCCGAACATGCCACGCAGCTGCTCGGTCATTTCCTCTATACCGGCGGGGCCCATGATTTCCAGTTGGGGACGGGCTTGTTCAAGATCAATTTCAATCTCGCGGTCATCCAACTGCCCTTGGCGCAGTTTCTTGCGGAAAGTCTGTCGCGCAGCACTCTCCGTGGCGCGCGCATCGTCTGCAAAA
>JBILKC010000383.1:0-2602 GCA_044376885.1 Hylemonella sp.
GCCGACGACGTGCGGGTGATAGATGCGGTTCGCAAAAAAGTCGGCATGGTGTTTCAGCAGTTCAATCTTTTTCCTCACCTCACCGTTCTTGAAAACCTGACCCTCTCGCCAATCTGGGTGGGCAAGGTTCCGGTCCGGCAAGCCCGGGAAAAAGCCATGGCTCAGCTTGAGCGTGTCCGCATTGCCGAACAGGCCCACAAGTACCCGCTGCAACTCTCAGGCGGCCAACAGCAGCGCGTGGCCATCGCCCGGGCGCTGTGCCTCACGCCAAAGATCATGCTGTTTGACGAGCCCACCTCGGCACTTGACCCGGAAATGATCAAGGAGGTGCTGGACGTCATGATCGAACTGGCCGACGCCGGCATGACCATGCTGTGCGTGACCCACGAGATGGGTTTTGCACGCTCAGTTGCTGACCGCGTGATCTTCATGGATGAAGGCCAGATCATTGAACAGAACACACCGGATGATTTTTTCAACCATCCCCAAAACTCCCGTACCCAACAGTTCCTGTCCAATATCCTCAACCACTGAGCCTGAGCCAAGCCTCTCTTTTTGTAAACATGATCAAGTCTGGTGCAAATCCCGACAAAGCTTTTCCGGTTTTCGGCGGGATCACCGTGAATGACGTATAAACCGGTTTGGCATGGCAACAGCCCGGCTAACTATTCCAACGATTAGAGGAGCAGCAACATGGCGAAACTGAATGTCAACGGCAAGGTACGCGAGTTCGAGGCAGAGCCCGACACGCCCTTGCTCTGGGTCTTGCGAGAACAACTGGAACTTACCGGCACCAAATACGGCTGCGGCATTGCCCAGTGCGGTGCTTGTACGGTGCACATCGATGGTGTGCCCACCCGCAGCTGCGTTCGGCCCGTATCCAGCCTGAGCGCTGGCGAAAAAGTCATCACCATTGAAGGCCTCTCGCCCAACGGATCCCACCCGGTTCAAAAGGCCTGGGCCAAGCTTGACGTGCCCCAGTGCGGGTTTTGCCAGTCCGGCATGATCATGGCGGTGACCGCCCTCCTCAAGGCCAAGCCCAATCCCAGCGACAGCGACATCAATGCGGCCATCACCAACATCTGCCGTTGCGGTACGTACAGCCGCATCCGCGCAGCCATCAAGGTCGTCGCCAAGGGCGGCAACACCAAAAGCGCCAAACTGGCCATCCAACACGCTGACGGGAGCACCACATGAGCGCAGTCATCTCCAAACCAGGCCTCAGCCGTCGCGGTTTTCTGGCCACCTCGAGTGCCGCAGCCGGCGGCCTGATGGTGCAATTTTCATTTCCCTTTGTCGGCCAGGCACTCGCCCAGGACAATAGCGCCACAGAAGTCAATGTCTGGGTGGTGATCAAGCCTGATGACACGGTGGTGGTCCGTATAGCCCGCTCTGAAATGGGTCAGGGCACGTTGACCGGGCTGGCCCAGCTGGTGGCCGAAGAGCTGGAATGCAACTGGGCAAATGTGACCACCGAATACCCAACGCCCGGCCAGAACGTGGCGCGCAACCGGGCCTGGGGTAATTTTTCAACTGGCGGCAGCCGGGGTATCCGCGAGTCGCAGGACTATGTGCGCCGGGGCGGTGCCAGCGCCCGCATGATGCTGGTGCAAGCCGCTGCCGAGGAATGGGGCGTTGCGGTTGACCAGTGCACTGCGGCCAACGGCATCATTACCCACACGCCTTCAGGCCGGACCCGCAGCTATGGCAAGGTGGCAGCCGCTGCGGCCAAGCTCACCCCCCCGGTGGCGGCCAATATCAAGCTTAAAGAGACCAAAGACTGGAAGCTGGCCGGAAAGCGCATGGCGCGTCTGGACACCGTCAAGAAAACCACGGGTGCGCAAGACTACGGCATTGATTTCAAACTGCCCGGCATGCTCAACGCAGCCATCAAGGACTGCCCGGTTTTTGGCGGCAAGGTCAAGAGCTTCAATGCCGCGGCCATAGAGAACCGTCCGGGTGTCAAAAAAGTGGTGGCGGTTGGCCCAACGGCAGTTGCCGTGATTGCCGACACCTGGTGGCGCGCCAAAACCGCGCTGGATGCCCTGCCGATTGAATGGGACAACGGCCCCAACGCAAGCATCTCCAGCGCCAACATTGCCGAAACCCTCAAGGCCGGACTGGACGCCAAAGAAGCGGTAGTGGGCAATGAGAATGGCGATGCCCGTGCTGCCATTGCATCGGCTGTGCGCAAGGTGGAGGCGGTTTATTCCTACCCCTACCAGAACCACGCCCCCATGGAGCCCATGAACGCCACAGCGCGCTGGACGCCAGAGCGCTGCGAAGTCTGGGCCCCGACGCAAAACGGCGAAGCCGCTTTTGCCGCAACGGCTGAGGCGGCCGGCCTGCCCACATCCAAGTGCGAGTTCTACAAGCTCTATCTGGGTGGCGGCTTTGGCCGCAGGGGCCGTTCAGATTACGTGACTCAAGCGGTCACCATTGCCAAGACCATGCCCGGCACACCGATCAAGCTGATCTGGTCGCGCGAAGAAGACATGCAGCATTGCTTCTACCATCCGGTCACCCAATGCAAGATGACTGCCGGCCTGGATGCGCAAGGCAATATCACCGGGCTGCACATGCGCATCTCGGGTCAGTCCAT
>JBILKC010000384.1:0-2599 GCA_044376885.1 Hylemonella sp.
CCGGCATATCAGAGACGGTGGTGGCCTTGATGCGTGTCACATCACGATTGATGGCCCGTTGCAGAGCGTTCAGGCGAGGCTGCGCCGCGCGGCCCACGCGCTGGTCCGCACTGCGCAGGGCTGCCAGCAGGGGTTCAACGCTGCCGGTTAACTGGGACTGCTGCTGCGCCAGCCGGATGGCTGATTCAATATCGACCACCAGATTTTCGTCGCGCGAACGTGACAGGCTTTGCATCAGTTCTTCAAGCTGAGTTCTCTGCAGCGACACCTCACTGAGCTTGGCTTCGGTCAAGGCCAGCCGGGCCGCCGTGTCCCGAGCCTGCTCCTGGGCCAGTTTGGCCATGGTGCGGGCTTCGGTTGCGTTCAGCCCGGCGTCAGCGCTTTGACGCGCCAACTGCTCCTGGATCGAAGACAGGCGCTGCCACAGCAAACCGCCAAGCACCAGTGACAGCACGGCAATCGCCGCGAGCACCAAGCCCCAGCTTCTGGAAACCACAGGCTGCGGCGCGGGCACATCCAAGGGTGGCTGCGCCGCAGGCAAATCCTGAGGTATCGGTTGGGGGTCAGCGCTCATGGCGCGTTTACAGCGTTGTTCATGCCAGGGATTTTATAGAGGCCATGATGTCACTCAGTGCAGGCCGTGACTCACAAACAACACCAAAGCCAGCGGCCCGGGCCGCTTGGGCAATTCGCGGATGCGTGACCACGGCGCGGGCGCAAGACCAGTCCAAGCCCGGCAGACTGACGCGCAAATTGCCAACGGCCTCGCTGCTGCTGAACAACCAGACTGCGGGCGGACGGGTGCTGTCAGCCGCCATGCTGCGCATCACTGCGCTGAGCGCTGGCGCGCCACGCCGGTAGGCCACCACGTAGTCCACCCTTCCACCGGCCTGGATGACTTGCGTGGCAAACCAATCCCGCCCCACCCCCGAATCCACCCCGCTAGACAGGCCGTTCAACTGGCCACCCCGCACGATCAGCACCCGCGCGCCGGGCTTGACCTGCTGACCCACCATCTGCCACAGCGACTCAGAATCAAATTGACCCGAATCAGCCGCCGGGGAGTCCATGCATTCGGGCGCAAGGCCAGCACGCAGCAGGGCCGAAGCAGTACCAGGGCCAGGTCCCCATGCTCTTGTTTTAATAGCTGAAAAGCCATGATTACAAAGGGCTGAATCGGGTTTTGAAGCAAAGAAAAAATCAACCGCATTGCCGCTGACAAACATCACACCCGCATAGTCGTCGAGGTGGTGCCAGGCGTGTTGCAAAGCACCGGTATCCTCCACAGCTGCAATCTCCAGCAGCGGGATAGCCACGGCATCAAAGCCAGACCGGATCAGGTCGTTGACCCAGCCTACGGCTTCTTTGCGGGGTCGTGTCACCAGGACCCGCATGTTCAGACCCGTGTACTCAGACACGCAGGCTCAGTGCGCTGCCGGGGTCAGCGTGGCACCTGCCGCCAACACACCAGCCTGCAGGCGCTGGGCGACCTGTGTGCCCAAGGCGGCTGCAGCTTCCAGCGTTTGGGCCTGGTCTGTGGCTTGCGCGCGCACCAGCGCAAACTTGCCGTCGGGGTCGCCCCAGGCGGCTTCTATCTTGAGCGTGTCACCCTCCAGGAGGGCATAGGCAGCCAGGGGCATGGAACAGCTTCCCCCCATGGCCCGGCTCACCGCCCGTTCGGCAGATACCCGAAGCCAGGTCGGGGCGTGTACCAGTGGCCTGAGCGCCGCCACCACGTCCTGGCGACTGGCGCGCACCTCGATGCCCAATGCGCCCTGCCCGGCTGCTGGCAGCATTTCCGAGGGCTCAAAAGTGCCACGCACGCGGCTAGCCAGACCCAGTCGCTTCAGGCCTGCCGCCGCCAGAACAATGGCGTCGTAGTGACCTTCGTCAAGCTTGCGCAAGCGGGTGTCCAGGTTCCCGCGCAAGGGCTCTATGCGCAGGTCCGGGCGCACAGCACGCAGCAAAGACACCCGGCGCAAGCTGGACGTTCCCACCACAGCGCCCTGTGGCAGTGCTGCCAGCGATCCGTAGTGGTTGGAAACAAACGCATCGCGCGGGTCTTCGCGTTCCATCACGCAGGCCAGCTCGAAACCTTCAGGCAAATCCATGGGAACATCCTTCAGGGAGTGCACCGCCAGATCGGCATGCCCTTCCTCCAGCGCCACTTCCAGCTCCTTGACGAACAGGCCCTTGCCGCCCACCTTGCTCAGGGAGCGGTCCAGAATCTGGTCGCCTTTGGTGGTCATGCCCAGCAGGGTCACGGTATGGCCCAGACCTTCGAGCAGCGCCTTGACATGTTCGGCCTGCCACAGGGCAAGACGGCTTTCACGCGTGGCAATCGTCAGGTTCATGGGGTTGTGGGTGGATGTCAATTGGGGGCCTTTGTAGATTTTATGAATCTGAAATTCTGAAACTGCGTGGATGCTAGCATGGCGCGATACTTGCATACGACCTGTGAAAAGACTCCGGGCAGCTCAACCACCATGAAAAAAATCAGCACCTCCAAAGCGTTTGACAGCGAACGTCCACTGGTCGAAGACATCCGGCTGCTCGGGCGTATCCTGGGCGATGTCATCCGCGAGCAAGATGGCTCTGA
>JBILKC010000385.1:0-2593 GCA_044376885.1 Hylemonella sp.
TGGGTGGGTCGGGTCGCACGTCGGATTTTGGGTGGTAAGGCAACGCTGTTGACCAGTTCGTAAAGACGCGTCAGTGCGTCCAGACGGTTCTGGTCTTGACTGCGGTATTGCTGCGCCTTGATGATCAACACACCCGAAAGGCTGATCCGGTTGTCGCGCAGCGCAAACAGTCTGGCCTTGACTGCTTCGGGCAGTGAAGAGCCGGCAATGTCGTAACGCAGGTGAATGGCACTCGAAACCTTGTTGACATGTTGTCCGCCCGCACCCTGGGCACGTATGGCCGTCAGGCAGACTTCATCTTCCCGTATCTGGAGCGCCTCAACGCTTTTCATCATGGGGCTAGCTGAACCAGTCCTGCAATCGCCAGCGCATAACCATTGACACCAAAACCAGCCATCACGGCCCGGGCAACGGGGGAAATATAGGAATGGTGGCGGAAGCTTTCCCGGGCATGCACATTGCTGATGTGCAACTCAATCAGGCAAACACCGGTTCCCTTGATGGCATCATGCAAGGCAATGCTGGTGTGGGTATAGGCACCGGCATTCAGTATCACGCCGGCAAGTTGACCCGCAGCCTGCGCCTGGCCTGCTTCATGGAGCCACTGCACCAGCTCACCCTCCATATTGCTCTGACGAAAATCAAGCTTGAGGCCATTGGCCTTACAGGCAGCGGCACACAATTTCTTGACGTCAGCCAGGGTTTGCGAGCCATAGACCGCAGGCTCACGGGTTCCGAGCAAATTCAGATTGGGGCCATTGAGGATAAGAGCTGTTTTCATGAATGGAGGTGGCGCTATGGTTTTTGAAAAAAATTCATGGTGCATTCTGCCACTGCGCTAGGATGGCGCAAAACCACACAAGAGGAAACTTTGTTGTCAAACGCCAACCTTATCTCACTTGACGCTTATGAACTGGCCGCGCGCATGGCAAGGCGTGAACTCACATCAGTCGATCTGGTTCGCGCCTGCCTGGAACGCATGGCGATACGCGATCCACAGATTCATGCCTTTACACAGACCAATCCGGACCGGGCATTGGCACGGGCTCGCGAGCTGGACAACGGTCCGGTTCGAGGCATTCTCCATGGCCTGCCCATTGGGGTTAAAGACCTTTTTGACACCGCCGAGTTCACCACCACCTACGGCAGCGCCGTCTATGCCCATCACCAGCCCCCAGCAGATGCTGCCGCAGTTGCCTTGTGTGACGAAGCCGGCGCACTGGTGGTGGGAAAAACCGTCAGCACCGAACTGGCCTACTTCATGCCCGGGCCCACCTGCAATCCGCACAATCTGGCACATACACCGGGCGGATCGTCCAGTGGCTCGGCCGCTGCGGTTGCTGATTTCATGGTGCCCCTGGCGCTCGGAACACAAACCGCCGGCTCCATCATCCGCCCGGCTGCGTTTTGCGGTGTGGTCGGCTACAAACCCAGTCTGGGAAGAATCGCAGGTGCGGGGGTCAAAAGTCTATCGCCAACCCTGGATGTTGTCGGCGGTTTTGGTCGCAGCGTGCGTGATGTCGGCTTGCTGGGCGCTGTGCTCACCGGGGATAGCCGCATGGCCAGACTCGATCCCCCTGTTTCACCACGCATTGGATTGTTTCAAACCCCACATTGGTCTGAGGTTGATTCAGACACCCAGGAGGCCTGGATACTTGCCGTCAGGGCTCTTGCGGCTAACTCCGATAACTGTGCCGATGTGGTCATGCCGCAAGACTTTGGCGGGTTGCTGGAATTACAAAAACAGGTGATGGCTTTTGAGATGGCGCGATCCCTCAGTCACGAGCGGCTGCACCACCGTAGCCGTCTGAGTGACCGTCTGCTTTCCCTGCTTGACGAAGGCATGGCCATCAAAGGCGAAACGCACATTGCAAATCTTGAGCTAACCGCCGACTGGCGGCTGCGCATAGATGCCCTGTTCGAGCGGCACGATGTCCTGATGGCGCCCAGCGCAATCGGCGAGGCACCACATGGCATCCAAGCCACGGGAGACCCGATTTTCTGCCGCAGCTGGACGCTGTTGGGGCTGCCCAGCGTGCACCTCCCGTTTGCCAAAGGCCGCAACGGTCTACCTGTCGGAATGCAATTGGTCGGGCGACATGGCGATGACCACAAACTCCTGGCGTGTGCGCAGTGGGTACACCAGCGCCTGCTCAGCGCGGTTTAAGTCAAGCTGTGGACTTGGCGCTGAGGTGTATGCGCCAGACTTGCGCTGCGCACGCTGTCGCTATGATGCTGGTAGCCAGGGTGGCCCAAAACACACTGACCAGGCCAAAGCGGGTACTCAAAGCGCCACCGGCAAGGCCACCAAGCACCCCAGGAAAGCCATAGCCAAGCACGGTGTACAAAGCCTGGCCCCTGCCGCGCAGACTGCCCGGGAAATGATGCGACAACAGCGCAATACAGGCTGAATGGTGGGCTGCAAATGTCAAAGCATGCAGTGCTTGGGCCACCAGCAACAGCGGCCAGACCGAAGCATTGGAAGCCGTGATGGCCATGCGAACAACCATCACTGCCGCACATAGCACCAGCCAGGCACTCAAACTCAAACGAGGCAGCCAGCGGCTTTGATTGAAAAACCAGAGGATTTCCA
>JBILKC010000386.1:0-2589 GCA_044376885.1 Hylemonella sp.
TTGCGGTAGTCCCGGTCCACGATCAGCGTAGCAATGCCGTTGTCACGAATGGTGTCAATCACACGCCAGATGTCTTGAACAATCAGGGGTGCCAGTCCTTCGGTGGCTTCGTCCAGAATGATCAGCTCGGGGTGGGTCATCAGGGCCCGGCCGATAGAGACCATCTGCTGTTCACCCCCGGAGAGCTGGCCACCCAGGTGGTTGAACCGCTCCTGGAGCCTGGGAAAGGTGGCCAGCACCCGATCGAGTGTCCAATCGGCGCGGCCATCGCTACCCCGACGTGCGGCCATGACCAGGTTTTCGCGCACGGAAAGGTTGCTGAACACGCCGCGCCCTTCGGGCACGTAAGCCACACCCATGCGGGCCACTTCATGGGGCTTGGCGTGCGAGGCATCGTTGCCGAACAGGCCGATGTGTCCGTCGCGCTGACTGACATGCCCCAGCAAGGACCGGATCAGGGTGCTTTTTCCCATGCCGTTGCGCCCGAGCAGCGCCACGGTTTGTCCACGCGCAATTTGCAGATCTATCCCGTGCAGCACATGGCTGGTGCCGTACCAGGCGTGTATGCCCCGGGCATCCAGTATGAATTCAGTGGTGCTCATGTCAGGTTCACACCAGGTTCAGGGCTATGACCGCTCAGATAAGCGGCCTGCACCAGCGGGTTGCTGCGGATGGCGTGCGGAACATCGGTGGCCAGCACCGAGCCGTTGACCATGACGGTGATGTAGTCGGCAATGCGGAACACCGCATCCATGTCGTGCTCGACCAGCAAAATGGCGTGGCTGGCCTTGAGCTGTGCCAGCAGGTCCAGCATGCGGTCGGTTTCCTCTGCGCCCATGCCGGCCAGCGGCTCATCAAGCAGCAGCACCTGAGGCTGTGTAGACAGGCACATGGCGATTTCCAGCTGGCGCTTTTGTCCGTGCGAGAGCAGCCCTGCCAGGCGGTCTTCCAGAGACGCCAGGCCGCTTTGCACCACCGCGTGGTGAGCCAATGCCAGGGCGTCTTGGCAGGCTTGTGCATCGCGCCACCAATGCCAGGGCTTTTGCAGGCTGGCCTGCGCGCACAGGCGGCAGTTTTCCAGCACGCTGAAGGTGGGGAATATCGTGGTGCGCTGGTAACTGCGGCCCATGCCGGCGCGCGCCCGCCGGGGCTGTGACCAGCCGGTGATGTCCTGACCCAGCATTTCCACGCTGCCGCTGGAGGGTTCGATCTCGCCGGACAGAATATTGATCAGGGTGGATTTGCCGGCACCATTGGTGCCGATCACCGCATGCACGCTGCCGCGGTGCAGATCGATGGAGACCTGGTCCACCGCCACCAGCCCGCCCCAGCGGCGGGTGATGTTGCGGCCACGCAGCAGCACAGGTGGGTTCATGTCGAACCCTTGCTGCCGCCGCTGCGACCAATCAGGCGTTGGCGCAGCTGGGCAGGCAGACCAACCAGCCCGTTGGGCAGAAACACCACGCTGGCCATGATGCTCAGACCCAGACCCAGATGCCAGTGCTTGGCAAATTCACCAAAGATGGCTTCTGATTTGAAAAATTCCTGCAGGAAGGCAAACGCAAAAGCGCCGATCAGGGCTCCGCGCAGATGCCCCAAGCCGCCCAGAATAATCATGATCAGAACCGCGCCAGAGAGATGCCAGCTCAGCAACTCAGGGTTGACAAACCCGTCTTTCACGGCGAATAAAAAGCCGGCCAGTCCGGCAATACCGCCCGAGATGACAAAGGCGGCCAGTTTGTAGGGGTAGGTGGAGAAGCCGGTGGCCCGCATGCGCTGCTCATTGACCCGGATGCCAGACAGCGCGCGCCCGAAGCGCGAGCGGTTCAGTTGGGCGAGAAAACCGAACACCAGGACCATCATGCCCAAGGTCAAGCCATACAAGGCAGCGGCTTTGTCCAGGTCCAGCCAGCTGCCGATGACAGGCTTGGCCATCAGGTAAATGCCATCGGTGCCACCGCCCAGCGGTGTGTCGTGAACGATGTAGTAGGCCATCTGTGCGAAAGCCAGTGTGACCATGATGAAGTAGGCCCCCTTGGTGCGCAGCGACAGCGCCCCCACAAACAGGGCGTAGAAGGCTGCGGCGGCCACACAGGCCGGCAGCAGCCACAGCAGGGAGGACGATTCAGTGGGGGAAGACAACAAAACCGTTGCGTAGGCACCGATGCCGAAAAACGCGGCTTGTCCAAAACACACCAGGCCGGTGGTGCCCACCAGCAATTCCAGACTCAGGGCGAAGATGGCAAAGATCATGATTTTGGTGACCAGATCCAGGCCATAACTGCCAGCCACCAGCGGGTACAGCGCCAGCGCAACAAACATCAGCACCACGACCGTGATTTTGGATAAATTCATGGGGGGCTTTTCATCCGGCTTTGAACAGGCCGTCGGGTTTCCACAGCAGGATCAGCGCCATCAGCACATACACCAGCACCCCAGCTGCCTGGGGCAGCAGCACCTTGCCAAAGGTGTCCACCACGCCGATGAGCAAAGCGGCCAGCAAGGCACCCCGGATTGAGCCGATGCCGCCGATGACCACCACGACAAAACAGATGATGAGCACCGAGTTGCCCATGCCCGGGTAAACCG
>JBILKC010000102.1:0-8642 GCA_044376885.1 Hylemonella sp.
CTTGGCCCTGCGCAGCGGACAACTCATCCTGAACGCAGCGGCCACCGCAGACGACGGCTACAACACCCGGGGAGAATTCAGCAAGCTGGTGCTCAATGCCACACGCCAGCAAAACCTGGGCAAAGAGGTCAGCATGCAAGTCGCGCTGAACGCGCAGGAGGCTGGCAAAAACCTTGATTCCTCCGAAAAACTCAGCCTGGGTGGCCCGCTTACCCTGCCTGGCTATGGCAACGGCGAAGCGGTGGCGGATTCGGGCTACTGGCTCAGACTTGGCACGCGCTGGCAAGTCCAGTCCAGTCTGACGCTGAGCGCCATGACCAACTGGGCCCAACTAAGACTAGCCAAGCAAGCGCTGGCCAATGCCTCTGTCAACAACACCCGGGAACTCGCAGACTTCGCCCTGGGAGCCGATTGGGTTCTTTTGAAGAACCTGAACGCCAGTGCGCTTGTGGCATGGCCCCTGCTCAAGGCCAACGTTATTGAAGACAACAACAAAGTGCGCTTATGGTTGTCGCTGACCACCGTTTTTTAAACCCGGGCGCAAAGCAGTGGAGTAATGTGCGTTGAACAAAATCTACCGCCTGATCTGGAACGCCCTCACCCAAACCTGGGTTGCTGTGGCCGAAGTTGCGACTGGGCGCGGCAAGGGTGACCGGCGTAGCAGTGTCTTCAATACTGGCCCAACACCAGCCGCAGCTGACAGTTTCCATCTCTCCACCCTGGCTCTGTGCCTTGTTCCCATCCTTAACTTGCCTGCCTGGGCCCAAACCCTCCCCCCTGCCTCCCTTGCAGCCAATGCACTGCCAACCGGGGGCAGTGTTATTGCCGGTGCCGCCAGCATCAGCCAAGCGGCCAACACCCTCACCGTCAACCAGGCCAGCCAACGCGCAGCGCTGGACTGGCAAAGCTTCAACATCGGCACTGCCGCCACAGTCAACTTCGTCCAGCCCAACGCCAATGCCGTTGCTTTAAACCGCATTACTGGCAACAGTGCCAGCGAAATCTACGGCAAACTCAACGCCAACGGTCACGTCTTCTTCAGCAACCCGTCGGGCTGGATCTTTGGCAAAGACGCGCAAATCAACGTGGGTAGCCTGATGGCGACCACCTTGAACATCAGCAACACCGGCGCCTTTGCGAACGGTGACACCAACACCCTCAAATTGAGCGGCGGTGCGGGCAACACTGGCAGCATCCGCAACGAGGGCTTGTTGGCCGCCACCGGAAGCGTCGCTCTGGTGGGCAACACCGTGCAAAACACCGGTCAGATCATCGCCACCACCGCTACCCTGGCTGCTGGCAACACCGTCGCCCTGGATTTGAGCGGTGATGGCCTCATCCGCGTCAGGGTCACAGACCCCAGCCTGCAAGCCAGTCTGGAGAACAGCGGCAGCATCACGGCCAGCCAGGCCGTGACCATGACAGCCGGTCAAGCCCGCGCCGCCATCCATAGCGTGGTCAATAACACAGGTGTCATCCGGGCCACCGGGCTGGTGAATCGCGGTGGTGAGATTTATCTGGAAGGCCGGCGCACCCTCAACAGTGGTAGCTTGGACACATCCAGCAGCACCGGCCAGGGCGGCAAGGTGCAGATGCTTGGGCAAGAAGTGGGCATCACCGGCAACGGCAGTGTCAACGCCAGCGGGGCGACCGGCGGCGGAGAGATTCTGGTGGGGGGCGATTACCAGGGCAAAAACCCGGACATCCAAAACGCCAGCTTTAGCTATGTGGGTGCCGACACCAGCCTCAACGCGAGCGCCCTGCACAGCGGCGACGGCGGCAAAGTAATTGTCTGGGCCGACAACACCACCCGGGCCTATGGCAGCATTACCGCCAAAGGCGGTGCAAACGGGGGAAATGGTGGCCTGGTAGAGACCTCGGGCAAAAACGCCTTGGACGTCGCCGGTGCTCGCGTCAGCGCATCGGCCCCGCTAGGCAAAAACGGCCGGTGGCTGCTTGACCCAACGGATGTGACCATCGTGCACGGCAATGCCAGCGCGCTCTCTGGTGGCTTGTTCGACCCTTTTAGCAACTCCAGCATAGGCGACAACCAGATCAACGCCGCATTGGCCGGTGGCACGGACGTCACCATCCAGACCAGCGCGGGAATCGGAAGTAGCTTCGGTTCCATCGTCGTCAATGGCACAGGCGACAGCGGTGGCGCGGTAGCCATCAGCAACAACGGCGGCGGTGCAAGAAGCCTGAGCCTCATCACCGGAGGCACCATCGACATTAGATCGGGTGCCACCATCGGCGCCGGGGACACGCTCAACGGCGGCAGTTTCTACGACTCGCTCAATGTGAATTTGAACGCCGCCAACGGCATCAACATCGCGGGTACGATAGACAACAAGGGTGGTACCACCACCCTCACCACCGCCTTCGGGGGCACCACCACACTCAGCGGTGCCCTCAAGAACGGCACCCTGTACGGGGGCTCCGATACAGCAAACCTGACCAGCAACTTCGGCACCCTCGACGGCATGACCCTGAGCAGCAACTTCAACCTATCGGGCTCCGCCACCTATATTAAAAACAGCCTGTTGTTGTCCAACGGTATCACCTTGTCACTGGGCAGCAACAGCAACTTGTACTGGAGAACCCTGGACGCCAGCCAGCAACTCGCCACCGTCTCGGGCAGCGCCACGGTCAACGTCGCGGGCGGCTATGCCATCTATGCGGGCGATGGTGGCACAGGCCAGACCGTCACCATCGGCAGCGGCATCACTTTGCAGGGCTTTGGAAGCATTACCCGCGGCAGTGCAGCCAGCATCGTCAACGACGGCACCATCCGCTCTAACACCGCGGGTCAGACCTTCACCATCAGCCCGACCAACTTCACCAACAACGGCACCCTGGGCGTGACGGCGGGTACCATGAGCCTGAGCGCGACCAACTGGAGCAGCGCGGGCAGCGGTGGCTTTAATGTCACCGGCGGCACGCTGAATTTGGGTGGCTCCTTCAACACCGCAGGCATTGGCAGCTTCAGCCGCACCGGGGGCACGGTGAACCTGACAGGCACCCTGACCAACACCGCCAGCACACTCGATGTCAACACCGCCTTTGGCACCGGTGGTCTGAACTCACTCAGCCTCAACAGCACCATTGTGGGCGGCACCCTGGCCAGCAGCACGACGGCCAACTTGGCCAGTGACTTCGGCACCCTCGACGGCGTGACTCTGGGCAGCAACCTCAACCTGACGGGCTCCACCTATATTAAAAACAGCCTGTTGTTAACCGATGGCGTTACTTTGTCGCTGGGCGACAATACCGGCCTGCGCTGGAGAACCCTTGACGCCAGCCAAAAACTCGCCACCGTCTCGGGCAACGCCACGGTGAACGTCGCGGGCGGCGATGCCATCTACGCTGGCATCGATGGTACGGGCCAGACCGTCACCATCGGCAATGGCATCACCCTGCAGGGCTATGGACGCATTACCCAGAACTTCGCGGCTAGTGTCATCAACAACGGCACCATCCGCGCCAACAACGCAGGCCAGTCCTTCACCATCAACCCCACCAACTTCACCAACAACGGCACCCTGGGCGTGACGGCGGGTACCATGAGCCTGAGCGCGACCAACTGGAGCAGCGCGGGCAGCGGTGGCTTTAATGTCACCGGCGGCACGCTGAATTTGGGTGGCTCCTTCAACACCGCAGGCATTGGCAGCTTCAGCCGCACCGGGGGCACGGTAAACCTGACAGGCACCCTGACTAACTCCGCCAGCGCGCTCGATGTCAACACCGCCTTTGGCACCGGTGGTCTGAACTCACTCAGCCTCAACAGCACCATTGTGGGCGGCACCCTGGCCAGCAGCACGACGGCCAACTTGGCCAGTGACTTCGGCACACTCGACGGTGTGACTCTGGGCAGCAACCTCAGCCTGACGGGCTCTACCTATATTAAGAACAGCCTGTTGTTGACCAACGGCATCACCTTGTCGCTGGGCAGCAACAGCAGCTTGTACTGGAGAACCCTGGACGCCAGCCAGCAACTCGCCACCGTCTCGGGCAACGCCACGGTGAACGTCGCGGGCGGCTATGCCATCTATGCGGGCGATGGTGGCACAGGCCAGACCGTCACCATCGGCAGCGGAATTACCTTGCAGGGCTCTGGGTTTATTTCCAGCGGCTCTGCCGCCAGCGTCATCAACAACGGCATCATCCGCGCCAATCACGCCGGCCAGACCTTCACCATCAACCCGACCCTCTTCACCAACAACTACTTGCTGTCTGCCAATGCTGGCGGCAGGTTCAATGTTGCCTCCACAAGTTTCAGCAACAGCGCGTCCGGGGTGATCTACGTTGATTCCGGCGCACGCTTTCAGCGCACGGCCGGCTTTACCAATCTGGGGACCATTCGCGGCACTGGCGAGGTCGTGGTTGGCACCGGTGCATCCAGGCTGGTCAACCAGGGCATCATCAGCCCGGCCGACGCAGGCGTGGTGGGCACGCTCACCATCACTGGCGACGTGGAGGCAGGCGCGGGCTCGGAGCTTCAGCTGGAACTGGCCGGCACCGGCGCGGGCCAGTCCGACAAATTGGTGGTCAGCGGCGCCATGACTGGAACCTTTGACAAACTGAACGTTGACCTGTTTTTTAGCTACTCGCCTGCCAATGCGGACTACATTCCAGTCCTCACCGCAGGCTCTTCGACGGGGCTTGGGTTTACCAATACCACTCTCCCCAGCGGATTCAGCGCCGGCCTGAACCTGGATGCAGGAGAAGCGGTGCGGCTGATTTACGCCTCACCTGGCACCAAGACCTTTACCAACGCTGCAGGTGGGTTGGACTGGTCACTTCCAGGCAACTGGAGCGGTGGCACCTTGCCCAGCGCATGGGATACCGCGCTGCTGAGCGCGGGCTACGCGGTGACTCACAGCAGCGGCACCAACACCGTTGGCGCGCTCACCATCAACACGGCCAATGCGCTTGACGTGACGGGCGGTTCGCTCACAGTCGCAGGGGCCACTACGCTGGGCGGCACGCTGACTGTTTCTGGCAGCGGCAGCGCGACACTCAATGGCGCGCTCAATGGCGCTGCCACAGGCCAGGTCAACGTCACTGGCGGCACCTTCACCGCCAACGGCGCTGTAGCCGTGAATGTTTTTAACATGAGCGGCGGGCAGATGAGCCAGGTGGGGTCGGTGCTGCCGGGCTTTAGCGCAACAGATTTCCGGCTGACCGGCGGCAACTTTGTTCGCGCACTGGGTGGCGACGGCAGCACCGGGTCACCCTACCAACTGACAGACATCTACGGCTTGCAGGGCATGCGCACAGACGCAATGCTGGGCAAGTCTTACACCTTGGCCAACAACATCGACGCGTCCGGCACGTCAGCCTGGAATTCAGGCCTCGGGTTCAACCCAGTTGGTGGCACTGACAGCCCGTTTACCGGTCGCTTGAACGGCCAGAGTTACAGTATTTCAGGACTTGTCATCAACCGCCCGATAGAGAGCAACGTAGGGCTTTTTGGCACCGCATCGGAAACGGCATCTGTAGCGAACGTCAACCTTTCAGGTGGCTCTATCACGGGCGACAGCCGTGTAGGCGCTGTGGTGGGTGACAACTCTGGACAGGTAAATGCGGTAAGCAGCACAGCCAGCGTCTTCGGCCAAGGCGTAGTCGGCGGCCTGGTAGGGGAAAACAGCGGTAGTGTCAGCAACAGCTATGCCGCAGGCAATATTGTTATTACGGGCCAGGCCATCGCAACTTCAACCGATGCCATTGCCGGCGGTTTGGTTGCAACCAACCAAGGCGCAATTTCCAGGAGTTTTTCCACTGGCAGTGTCAAATTTGTACGATCCAATTCGGCCAATAACGCCTATCTCGGTGGCTTGGTGGGCTCCAGCTCTGGCTCGATTTCCGACTCATTTGCCTTAGGCAATGTGTACGGCAACTGGTTTGGTACCGATCCAGGTTCAGGGTTTTCTGCCGCTGGCGGGCTGGTGGGTTCCAGCAATTCATCCATCAGCAACAGCTTTGCAACAGGTTACGTCACAGCCAACAACTACCGGGGTGGCCTGCTGGGCATGAACAACACTGCTTCGGTGACCAACAGCTTCTGGAACACAGACACCTCTGGTATTGCAGCAGGCACCGCCACAACAGGCACTGGCAGTCTTACCCTCGGCACGGGTAAAAGCACCGCCGAGTTGATGAACCCGAATTCTGCGCTGCTGACTGATACGGCACTCGCCAGCGAGAGTTCTTCAAGTTCAACCTGGGTCATGAGCACGACTGCAGGCACGATGTATCCCTGGTTACGGGCAACTCACGGCCAGAATGGTCCGCAAGTTTTTTCTGGCATCTTGGCCAACAAGGGGACCAATGCACAGATCACCCAAGTCAACGCGGCTAAAAACGGCATGTTCGTGGGTCAGAGCAGTATGGGAGCCAATGGGTTTGTGTATGGCATGTTGCGCGCAGGGTCTTTTGCCGAAAACGACAAACTGTTGATCTGGTCTGACACTGTTTTTAACAACGCAGCCAAGCAATCCACGGCCCTTGTTCAGACCAGCAGCGGCAACAACACCGGGCTGGATTGGGTAGCTCAGGGCCTGACCTTGCGCAACAACGGCACTACAACTTTGAACGCGAGCAGCTTGATCACTGGCACAGGCAGCCTTGACAGCAGCCGCGGCGTGATTGGCTACTCGGTCAACAACGGCGATGTCACCCTGGGCAACAGCACAGTGCGTCAATTGCTGCTGGCCGGATCGGGTTCTGGCGGCATAGACATCACAGACTGTGGATGCAATATCGACACCATTGCCGCCAACATGACGGCAGGTAACCTGAGCTACAGCCAATCCGGCGCACTCACGGTGGACAGCGTTGGCGGCATCCATGGCATCACCTCTGCGGGGGGCAGCGTCACACTCCAAAGCACAACTGGCAGCGTCCTTCTCAACGATGCAGTGAGCTGGGCCGCCAACAAGCTCACGCTTAAAGCGAAGGACATCATCAGCATCAACGCTGCTTTAATAGGCACAGGGACTGCCAGTCTGGCGTTTGAGTATGGGCAGGGGACAACGACTGGCGGCGACTACTCTTACAACATCAATGTGGCGATCACTTTGCCCGCTGGCAGTAACGGGTTTAGCACAAAGAAGGGTTCGTTAGGGGACACAGTGAATTACACCGTGATCGACAGCCTGACAGACCTGCAAAACATAGGGCTAACGAGCAATCTAACTGGAAACTTCGCCTTGGGCCGTTCCATCATTGCCTCAGAGAATGGTAATCCACTGATTAACTTTGCCCCAATCGGCAGCAGCAACACAAGCGCATTCACCGGCAAGTTTGACGGCCTGGGTAACACCATTTCAGCCTTGTCAATCAACCGACCGAATGAAGACAATGTCGGCTTGTTTGGTTACGTGGGCAGCACTGGAAAAATTTCTAACCTGTCCGTTGCAGATGCTTCAATTCGTGGAAAAAGCACGGTGGGGATCTTGGCTGGTTACAACCAGGGCACGATCAACAATGTCGTTACCTCCGGGGTTGCAACGGGTAATTCCGCGGCGCCCGGGGGTGGCAACTACATTGGCGGCCTGGTCGGTGTCAATAACGGTGGCTCTATCCGGAGTACCCTATCTACCGTGAATGTGTCGGGCTCTTCCCACATTGGTGGCTCTGTGGGCCTCAATCAAGATGGCTCAATCAGCAACAGCGTTGCCTGGGGCAATGTAACGGGTGGCGACTACGTGGGCGGCTTGGTTGGATTCAACAATTTTTACAGCGAAGCGCCAACCATTACCGACAGTTATGCCACAGGTACTGTGAGCGGTGGCGCCTATGTGGGCGGGCTGGCGGGTGTCAACCACGGGGAAATTACCAACAGTTATGCCACCGGAAGTGTCTCAGGTTCGGCCGATACGGGAAATGTCGGCGGGCTGGTGGGTCAGAGCGGTGGGAGCGCTTTTGCATCAAGCATCACGACTAGCTTCGCCACTGGCGCAGTGAGCGGTACTAGCAATGTCGGGGGCTTGGTGGGGAATAACCTTGGATCTATCAGCGACAGCTATGCATCGGGCTCGGTTTATGGCACTGGTCAAGGAATTGGTGGTTTGGCGGGCTCGAGCGGTGTTTCGGGTACAGAAGTTGGGTCTATCAGTAGAACTTATGCCACTGGAAACGTCATTGGCACATCTTCGGGCTCCTTTGTTGGAGGACTGGTTGGTTTGGTAGCTGGCGGTACGATAGACAACAGTTATGCGTCTGCCACGGTCAGTGGTGGCTCGGGCATTATGGGTGGTTTGGTGGGCAGCAGCTATGGAGCCATTAGCGACAGCTACGCCACTGGCAGTGTGAACGGGGGTTCATTTGTTGGCGGACTTGCCGGCCAAAACAATGGAACCATAACCCGCAGTTATGCCTCGGTTTCTGTGACGGGCACATCAGACACCGGCGGTTTAGTAGGCCTCAATGCCAGTGGGTCCAGCAATGCTGTTGAGAACAGCTATTGGAATACCACAGTGTCTGGCAAGACGAATGCGATAGGTCTTGACTGGGGCAATGGCGCTATAGCCGGTGGTGCTACAGGACTAACAACTTCGGCCATGCAGTCTGCATCGAGCTTCAACGGGTTTAGTTTCACTACTACTCCGGGCGCAACCGGCTGGGTTCTGGTCAAGGGA
>JBILKC010000103.1:0-8629 GCA_044376885.1 Hylemonella sp.
ACAGTGGGCAACCACGGCCAAGAAGTCCTCGGCTTCACCGCGCCCCTCATCGTAACGGCCTTGGCTAGCGCCAACACCCCGGAAATTAAACCTGACGACTTTCCAGCCGCACTGCACAAAAGCGCGGGCCAAGGTTTGTACAACCTTGTTGTCCATGGTGCCGCCAAACAGTGGATGTGGGTGCGCAACAAAGGCTACGCCTTGGTGTATTGGGGGTTTGGCTGGCGTAGGCTCGTCTACGAGCAGTTCAATGACGCCCGCCGGACCTTGGATGGTCAGCCGTTCCGTTTGGGAGTTCAAGGCTTACCGCCCTGCTTGAGGTGGTGTCAGCAAACGCGTCACAACCTGGCCGTTTTGAAGGTGTGAAGACACAATTTCCTCAATGTCGGCAGCATCCAGGTAAGAATACCAAACCGCTTCTGGATAGACCACCGCGACAGGGCCGGCAGAACAACGATCCAAGCAGCCAGCCTTGTTCACGCGAACTTTGCCGGCACCCGATAAACCCGCCGCCTTCACCAGGGCTTTGCAAGTATCAAAAGCCTGCTGTGCCTGATGCTGAAAACAGCATTCTTCGCCGCCTTTTCGTTCATTCAAGCAGAAAAAAATATGACGGGCATAGTAAGACCCGCTTGATTGACCAGGCTCTTGGGGTTCGATTGTTGGCATTGGGTTCATGGACTGATTTTAGTTTTTTATCTCATGCGCCCAAATTCGGGTGATCAAGTGGATCATTGCCGCATAGGGCCAAATCCAGCCCAGCCACTGCGCCAAGCCATGAAACCGGATGAATTTTCCTTGCTCCCAGGTTTGCAAAGTTTGCTCAAAGTAGGTACTTGTAGGTGCCTGGTTGATCACACTCAGGTAAATGCCCAGTGCAAGTAGCACCAAAGCAGCACACACACGGGATGGGGCTGCGCAGAGCATAAGGGCAACGGTTGCGGCCATACCCAAGCCCAGAAGCGCTGGCAGACTCAGCCAGGACCAGGCATGCTGGGGCCCGTAACTCAAAGCGGCTGAAAGCGCCGAAGCAGATATACCGCTGAACAAAGCCACGACAACGAAAATTATGCGCCGAGGTATAGCCCGGATAATGCAAAAGCCAAGCAGACATGGAATCAGGCCGCCAAGCATCACGCATGCCAGCTCTGCCCCGGGAACAAGAGGTTGAAGCTCGATGTCTCTTACAGGGAGCCAATCTAAAAATGGTGTCTCGGCTAGTAGATCTGCCAACGCTTCTTCCAATCGCTCCAGGATCTGCCCCAGACCCAAGGGCACTGGCGGCGGAAAGAGCAAAGCCAGTGGCCACAGGGCCAGAAGCACCAGAACGCCTCGAGAATCCGGTAAAAACCAGCGGGACCTGAACCGGCTCCACCGATCAATTGCCCCGAACATTTCCAGGGCAAGCGCCAGGACCGCTCCCGCCCAAGCACCAGCGATATTCAAAATGAGATCGACGTAGGATGGAACACGGGCTGGCAGGTAGCTTTGACTAGCCTCCATCACAAGCGACAAGACCGCCGCCATTAAAGTGGCACGTGTGACTGCATAAGGGGCCTTACCCGTCCGAAGCGCGCTCAAGCAGAGCAAAAACCCGAGTGGGGCGTAGCCTAATGCGTTGGAGATCAGGTCAAAACCAGTCCAATACTTGGGCCAGGGAGCGCCCAGGAAATCCCAAGGCGCAATGCCCTGATTTCGCCAGTCAAAAAACGGATACAAACTGGCATACATCACCAAACCCACATAAACCCAGGTAAGTGGCCATGCAGAGGTTTTGTGCATATCCGTCAAACTTTTGGCCGGATTAAAAGGGCTTGACCACCACAAGAATCACGGCGGCTACCATCAACAGCACCGGAATTTCATTGAACCACCGGTACCAGACGTGACTGTGGCTAACCTGTCCTGCACTGATTTTCTTAAGCATTGCACTGCAGGCATGGTGATAGGCAATCACTAGAACTACCACAGCCATCTTGGCGTGCATCCAGCCATTTCCAGCACCCAGACCGATGCCATACCCCCACCACAGCCACAAGCCCAAGGCCACGGCTGGAACCGACAGGATGTGCGTAAAGCGCATCAGTTTACGCGCCATGAGCAACAGGCGTTCGCGCTCTGCGACAGACTCCTGGGGCACCATAGCCAGATTCACAAAGATTCGGGGCAGGTAAAACAAGCCGGCGAACCAACTGGCGACAAAAACAATATGGAATGATTTAACCCAGAGCATTGGCAGAGTGTAAGTTGCGCAAATGAAAAAAAACCCCGACATAGAGCCGGGGTTTGAAGCCTTTTTTGCTGTCACACATCAAGGCCCCGCTCAGGGAGGAAAAGCGGGGGGCGGCGAACCACCCGTACTTAATGTATCAAATACCCAAGATAATTTCAAGCCTCAAGCGGCATTTTTTGCAAGTATCCGGACTGCCCTTTTTTATAAGGCACAATTTTGCACATGACACTTCATGCTCCCTACCCCATTGGACGTCCCCGTCGTTTACGCCGCGACACCTTCACGCGCAACCTCGTGCGCGAGAACAGTGTCACTGTAGATGATCTGATCTACCCCGTTTTCGTTCTGGACGGACAGAAACGTCGGGAAAATGTGGCCTCCATGCCTGGCGTTGAGCGCCTTAGCCTGGACTTGCTTCTCCCCCTGGCAGAAGAGTGCATGGAACTGGGCATCCCGGTGATGGCCTTGTTTCCGGTAATTGATCCGACCCTGAAAACGCCGGACGGGCGGGAAGCGCTGAACCCTGATGGCCTGGTACCTACCGTGGTACGGGCCTTGAAAAGCAACTTCCCGGAGCTCGGTGTGATGACCGATGTTGCCCTGGACCCCTACACCAGCCACGGGCAGGATGGCCTGCTGGATGAAAGTGGCTACATCATCAATGACGCCACCGTTGAAATTCTTGAGCGACAGGCTTTAACTCAAGCTCAAGCCGGGGTGGACATCGTGGCTCCCAGCGACATGATGGACGGGCGTATTGGCGCCATCCGCAGCTTGCTAGAGGCCAACGACATGGTGCACACGCGCATCATGGCGTACAGCGCGAAATACGCCAGCGCGTTCTACGGTCCGTTTCGCGACGCGGTGGGTTCGGCCGCAAATCTGGGCAAAAGCAACAAAAAGGTTTACCAGATGGATCCAGGCAACAGTGATGAGGCACTGCGCGAGGTGGCCATGGACATTGCCGAAGGCGCTGATATGGTGATGGTCAAACCCGGCATGCCCTATCTGGACATCGTTCGGCGGGTGAAGGACGAATTCAAGGTCCCCACATTCGCCTACCAAGTCAGTGGTGAATACGCCATGCTCAAGGCAGCGGCCCAGAACGGCTGGCTGGACCACGATGCCGTGATGATGGAAAGCCTCCTGGCTTTCAAGCGTGCAGGAGCTGATGGTGTACTCACCTACTTTGCTTTGGCAGCTGCCAGGTTGCTGCGAAATAAATAGCAACGTTTAAGCGCCAGTGATGGGCTAAAGGCCTCTTTTCAAAGGTATCTGGCCGTGCAAATCATCGAATTTACCGCTGACAGTCTACGTTTTCTTGACGTCATTCCTGCACAGGCACCCGCCGATGGATTTGTGTGGGTGTTCCTGGACCGCGATGACTTTGAAAAACATCAGGCAGGCGTTCAGGAAGCAAGCAACACACTGGGTGGCTCGATGCTGCTGGATCTTCACCGCCAGGATCTTGCCAACCCCACGCACCCCTCGCATTACGACTACACCTCGGTGTACGACCTCATCATCTTCCGTCGTCTGTCCTCTCAAGCAGAGATGTCTTCGGATGCTGCACAAGAAACCGTCATTTCAGAGCAGCCCGCGAAAGCTGCTGGTGTGCCCAAACTGCCGCTTACCGCGCCTCTTAAGGCCTTGCCGGATTTTGAGCGCATGGGCTCAAAATCGGTAGGCTTTGCTGTCTTTGACCGCCTGCTGATCAGCGTCCACCCGCGTGGCTGCTACACGGCCAAAAGTTTTATTGCACGCTTTCTCAGTGATGCCAAACTCAGCGTTGACACCTTGTCCACGCGCAGCCGAATCCCGTTGAATCCGACCGATCTGGTGCTGCGGATGATCAACGCCATGGTGGACAGCTATCTTGAATTGCGCAAGACGCTCACGTCGCAGCTGGAACACTGGCAAGACGAATTGCTCAAGCCCAATTCGCGCTTCACCAACTGGGGGGCGATCATGTCGGCGCGAGGCCAGTTGCACCAATTGGAAGACCTGTGCGAAGGGCAACACGACGCCATGCAGGAGTGGCTTGATAGCCTGCGCGAGCAGCCCGTTTCAAGCCACTCTGCCGACCCGCGCCTGGCCCAGGAAACCCGCGACCAGTTGGTCGCCCGTGCGCGCGACGTGATCGAGCACATTGAACGCGTTGCACGCCATGTTCATCGCCTTGAACAATCTGCAGAAACAGTGGTTCAAATCCATTTCAGCGCACAAGGCAACCGAACCAACGACATCATGCGTACCCTCACGGTTCTGACTGCTATTTTCCTGCCGCTGAACCTGATTACTGGTTTTTTCGGCATGAACTTCGAAGAGTTCCCGATGATTCACTACGTCAACGGCATCTGGTGGACGATCGCTGGGATGGCGGGTATCTCGGCGGCCTTGGTCCTGTTTTTTTGGCGTAAACGTTATCTTGCGCGCAGCGGGCGTTAACTAGCCCTCATCGGCAGGGTTGCTGAACTTCATTTGGTCCAACAAATCAGCCACCAGTTCCAGTCGGACCAGCGGGTTGTCCAGCGACATGAACTGCTGTTTCATCTGGGAGCTGACCGGCAGCAGCTCGCTCCAGCGGTTGGACAGCCAGCCGCAATCGTTCCACCGGTAAGGAGGCTGCATCGGCATTTGTGTGTCATCTTCCACCTGCGCCTTCAACTGCTCAATCACTTGCTTCATGGCACGACGCGCGTGGGACAAGTCATCCGGAACCGGTACCTCAGCGTCGTTAGCCATCAGTTCAGCTGTGCCCATCCACAGTCCGTGTTTGAGTTGCTCGCTGGACTTCAATTTGAAGCGCTGACCACCCGAACACCGTATGCGCATCAGTCCTGGCTGCGGTCGCTCCAGCACCTCAATGTGGGCCAGAGTGCCAATCGCGTGAAAACCCTCAGGGACAAACTCGCTGCGGGCTTGGGATGGTGAAAATGCGGGCGAGACGGGGGCCGGATCTGCAGGCTGCCCCCGCTTGGGCTGACGAACCTCCCGACCCTGGGTCAACGACACAACACCGAAAGGCTGGTTTTCCTTGTGGCAGCGGCCGATCATGTCCAGATAACGCACTTCAAAAATCTGTAACGGCAAAAGACCACCGGGGAACAGAACGGTTTGCAGCGGAAACAGCGGCAACTCAACTAAGGCTTCAGCCATACGGCTTCAATCTGGGCCCGGGACATCAAGACAGGTGTTGCGTCAGAAACGCCAGGCTGCGCTCTCGCGCCAGGTTGGCAGCAGAGGCGTCATACGAGCCCCGCTGGTCGCAATTGAATCCATGGTTGGCCGCATAAATATAGGCCTGCACATCAGGATGCGCTTTTTTGAACGCCTCCACCCCGTCCAATGGTATCCAGTGGTCCTGGTCACCAAAATGCGCCAGTACCGGGCAATGGGGTGTGCGGGCAATTTCGGCTTCTGTAGTTACACCGCCGCCGTAATAGGGAACGGCAGCACTGACGCCTTTGAGCAAACAAGCGCTGCGCCAGGTCAGCAGGCCACCCCAGCAATAACCCAAAACGGCAACTTTACCGGCCGATGCAGCGTAGTCAACCGCGGCCTGAATGTCTTGGAAAACGCCGGGTTCTGGCAGGGCTTCCACCGCTGTCTTGAGGGAAAAACCCGCTGTCATATCCTCGGGCGTGTAGCCCAGTTCAACGTCTTTCTTGACCCGGGAAAACGTGGCAGGCGCTACCGCCAGAAAACCTGCAGCAGCATAGCCATCGGCCACAGAGCGAATGTGCGAATTCACGCCAAAAATCTCCTGCAACACCACCACAGCGCCGCGCGGCTTGCCGGCCGGTTGCGCCACATACGCCGGAAACTCAAAGCTGTCAGCAGCCTTCAAATTGACAACATTACCCATGGAAATCACCTCTTGAAAATATAAAATTCATAGCAAACAATATAGGCCCCAAAAGGAATAATGACTTATTCTCTATGCTTTTTTGAGCTTGCGCTCCAGAAAATCAAGCCGGTCCTGCCCCCAGAAAATCTCACCATCAGTCACATAACTCGGCGCGCCAAACACCCCCAATTCAATAGCCTCATGCGTGTTGGCTTCATACCGCTCGGCCACGGCCTGGGTATAAGACTGTTCCATGCGATGGGCACTAAGACCGCACTCAGACAACAACTCGGCCAGCACTTTCTCGTCAGCAATGTTGCGCTCCTGCGCCCACACTGCAGCCAGGACTGCGCCGGTTATTTTCATGGCAGACGCAGCGCCATCGTGCATGTCCACAGCAACGATCAGGCGGGCCGCATCATCCCCGGCCACCGGGAAAAACTTGGGCTGCACATGGAGCGGCGCGTGCAAGTACTCGCTAAAGCGCTTGAGTTCGACCAGGCGGTAGGCCTGGCGCTGTGGCGCGCGCTTGCCCAGCGGCAAACCACCTGAGACCGGAAACACCTTGCCCCCCAGGTCGACCGGCAATACACGCAGGGCCGCACCGGTTGCCTGGGCTATTTCAGCCAGGCGCTGGTGGCCCAGATAGGTCCAGGGGCTTTGCGGCGCAAAATAATAATCTACCGTCTTTGGCATGGCGTCTCCAATTGATCAGGCAAGGATGTTATCTTGTCTCCCGTTGAATTAACTGGAGCAGGACATTGAACAAGGTTTTACTGATTACCGGCGGCAGCCGCGGGATTGGCGCTGCCACAGCGCTGCTGGCCAGCAAAGAAGGTTATGCCGTGGCTGTTAATTACCGAGCGAACTCGCTTGCCGCCGATGAGGTGGTGCGGCAAATCCAGGCCAACGGCGGCATGGCCATGGCGGTTCAAGGCGATGTGGCGATTGAAGCTGACATCATGGCCATGTTTGAGACAGTCGATCTCAAATTTGGCCCCTTGAGCGCGCTGGTCAACAACGCCGGAGTGGTGGATGCCGCTTCCAGGGTCGATGCGATGAGTGGCGAGCGGCTCAAGCGCATGTTCGACATCAATGTGATTGGCTCCATGATTTGCGCACGCGAGGCTGTGCGACGCATGAGCACCAAACACGGCGGCAAGGGTGGCGCCATTGTCAACGTCAGCAGCATTGCGGCCAGCCTGGGCGCTGCCGGCCAGTATGTGGACTATGCCGCCTCCAAAGGAGCCATCGATACCTTCACAGTGGGCCTGGGCCGGGAGCTGGCGGCCGAGGGCATACGCGTCAATGCCGTTCGGCCCGGCGTCATTGATACCGAAATTCATGCCAGCGGCGGGCAACCCGACCGTGCCAAAACCCTGGCCTCAGTGTTGCCCATGCAACGGCCCGGAACCGCCCAGGAGGTGGCCCAGGCGATTGTCTGGCTGCTGTCAGAACAGGCCAGCTACACCACATCCAGCTTGCTGGACATTTCAGGCGGACGCTGAACCCGGTTTGCAGCTGCCGGCCCGATGAGACCGGCTGCTGCTTGCTGAGCTTACTTTTTGGCAGGTGCGGCGGGTTTGCCAGGTTTGCCGGGTGGGTTGTTGAACACGAAGTTGGAGTAAGTGTTCTCGGCAAAACGGTGCCACAGCAGGATTTCGTCGCGGAACTTCTTCCACGGCTCGTATATTTTCTTGAAAGCCGGATTGGTTTCTGACTCTTCCTCGTACAGCTCAAACGCAGCGTTCTGAGCACTTTTCATCAGCTCGTTGGAGTAGGCATGCAATTTCACGCCATTGCCCACGAGTCTACGCAGGGCCGTGGGGTTTTTGAAGTCGTATTCAGCCATCATGTCCAGGTTGGCTTCGGCAGCAGCGGCCTCAAAAGCGGCCTGGTAATCCTTGGGCAGGCTGTCCCAAGCTTTCTGGTTAACGTAGAAGGAATACATGGAGTTACTCTCCCACCAGCCGGGGTAGTAATAGTGCGGTGCCACCTTGTAAAAGCCGAGTTTTTCGTCGTCGTAAGGACCCACCCATTCGGCGGCGTCTATCGTGCCTTTTTCCAGCGCAGGATAAATGTCGCCACCGGCGATTTGCTGCGGCACTGCACCCAGACGCTTCATGACCTCACCGCCCAGTCCGGCAATGCGCATCTTCAAGCCTTTGAGGTCGGCAACTGTTTTGACTTCCTTACGGAACCAGCCACCCATCTGCACACCGGTGTTTCCGCCCGGGAAATTAATGATGTTGAAGTCCTTCAGGAAATCCCGGACCAACTGCATACCACCACCGTAATACATCCAGGCATTTTGCTGGCGCTGATTCAGACCGAATGGCAAGGTCGTCTCAAAACCAAAAGTACGGTTTTTACCCACAAAGTAATAGCTGGCCGTGTGACAGCACTCTACTGCCGAGCTTTGAACCGCATCGACCACGCCAAACGCTGGGACGATTTCCCCTGGTGCATGAACAGAAATCTGGAATTTACCGCCGGTAATGGCCGACAAGCGACGCGACAACACCTCAGCGCCACCATAAATGGTG
>JBILKC010000387.1:0-2574 GCA_044376885.1 Hylemonella sp.
GCACCAAAAACCGTGTGCCCGCCAGGCATACCTGCCCGGCATTGCGGTACATCAGGGCTCCCGTCGCCGCGGCATTGTCGATATCCGCATCCTCCAGCACGATGAAGGGAGACTTGCCGCCTAACTCCAAACTGCAGGGCACAAGATTGGCTCCCGCTGCCTGGGCGATCCATTTTGCAGTCGGGACAGAACCGGTAAAGGAAATCCTGGCCAGGCGCGGATCCGACACCAGCCGTGCACCCGTGTTGACCCCACTGCCCTGGACGATGTTGAAAACCCCATGAGGCAATCCAGCGGCATGGGCACAATCAGCGAGCAGGCTGCTCGTCAGCGGCGCCCATTCCGGCGGCTTGACAATGACCGTATTGCCTGCTGCCAATGCAGGACCGAGTTTCCAGGTGGCAAGCATCAGTGGAGCGTTCCACGGCGTAATGATGACGACCACACCCGCCGGGTCATGCCGTACGATGTGGGTGGCTTGGTCTGTTTCTATAGGCCGGTTCTGCAGCGCCAAAGCATGCTCTGCAAACCAGGTGATGTTGAGCATGGCCCGGGGCACAACGCCATGTTTCATGCGCGAAAGCAAAACACCAGCGTCGTTCGATTCCAGTTGGCAGAACGCTTGCGCACGTTTACCGATTTCGCTGGCAAATCGATCCAGATACGGTTTTCGTTCTGCCGCACTCATGGCAGACCACGCCGGGAATGCGTTTTTTGCTGCTGTGATGGCAGCATCTACATGTGACGCAGTTCCCTCGGATATTTGACCGAGTAAGCGCTGATCGATCGGGGAATGAAGCTCGAACAAAACATCGGACGCAACGCGCTCGCCATTGATGTAGTGATCCGGTGAAACTTGAAATCCTGCAACGCTTAAAACGTTTGTTTTCATGGCTAGTCCTGAAGTGGCGAAAGATGTAGTTCGGAAATGTTGGCGTTGGGGTGGTTCAGGCCAGGCGCTTTGACGGGTTGATCAGTCCTCGGGGATCCAATGCCAACTTGATGCGCTTCATCGGCAGCGAGTAGGCGACCGGTGAACAGCTGTCTTAAGGAATCAAGCAGGGTGTCCGACATTTTCGAAAGTTTTTGCAAATACAGGGATGCGAGCGGCGAAGTATCAGCACTAGCAACAGCGTTAACAATCGATAAAAATTTGATAATTGTTAAACTTTGCTTATTAATAGCGCATCCAATTTGCTTTCTATGGCTCTCCCCAGATACACCCCCCGGCAGCTGGATGCTTTTGTGACGGTCGCAGATGTACTGAGCTTTACAGAAGCTGGTCATCGTTTGGCCCTGACTGGCTCTGCAGTGAGTCAACTGGTCAGCGAGTTGGAGGAAACCTTGGGCTTCCGGCTCTTTGACCGCAGCACGCGGCGCGTCAAACTATCCAGTGCAGGCCGGGAATTTCTGGCATCTGCAAGCTCTGTGCTTAAGCATATGGATCTTGCTCAGACGGCCGCTGACGATGTTCGCAATCGCGCTGCCGGCATTATTCGCGTCGCAGCGCCATTGGTGGTAGCCAGCGTCATCTTGCCGAAAATTATCAAGTCTTATTACGCGTGCAGACCAAAGGTGAAGATTCAAATTCGGGATTTTCCGGTCGAGGCCCTCGTGGATTCAGTCTCTCGCGGGGATGTGGATATTGCACTGGGACCAGATCGTTTTGTCTCCGATGATGTGCATCGTTTTGAGTTGTTCCAGAGTCCGTGGGTGCTTTGGTGTTCCAAGGTACACCCTTTGGCGAGCAAAAAAATAGTGACGTGGGACGACGTGCGAGCATATCCATTGGTTGCAGCAGGCAGGGACCATGAAAAAAGTGTCGAGCAAATGCACATCACGCTGCCGGGTGAGAAACGTGTCACGCCCTTTGAGGTTGTTGACAATATTTCAACTGCCTTGGGTATGGCCGCAGTAAACCTGGCGGCAACGCTATCGCCGGCTTATGTGGGTGCGCTGGCCAAGCCTTTGGGCCTGAAGATGCGGCGGATTATGAATCCCGAAGTCATGCGCCATGTCTGCCTGTATCACTCCACAACCCGCTTTAGTTCGCCTGCTGCAGAAGGCTTTGTGGAATATCTCAAAGACTACTTCTCGAAGCAAGCATTGCTTACATCCAAGACGGGCTCTTGAATTGCAATTGGATAACATGTCAGTGTCAGCGACTCCCCATTGGCTTACGTTGGCATTCTGCAAAGTTGCCGTTGATATATTGGCAAGCCGTTATCGACAGTCAGCCAAGTTGTCAAAATCGCGTCTAAGCGAACACTTTTGACTTTTGGATGAACTAACGTGCCGCCTTGTCGCCCCAGAGCTGCTGAAGACGGGCGTCGCGGCCGCAACTGGTGCGGTAATACTTGTAGCGCACGGGGTTTTTCTTGTAATAGTCCTGGTGGTAGTCTTCGGCCGGATAAAAGGTGCTCGCCAGCAGTACCTCGGTCACCACCGGTTCTTTGAATGGTTTGGATTTTTCCAACGCCGCTTTAGATGCCTGTGCAACTTTGAGTTGCTCGGCATTGACGGCGAAAATCGCGCTGCGGTAAGGGGTGCCGCGGTCGCAGAACTGCTGGTCTT
>JBILKC010000388.1:0-2572 GCA_044376885.1 Hylemonella sp.
ACCGCCAAGGCTGAACGCAAAGAGACCAAGCCACCGGTGGCTACCGCGCCCTGCGTAGACCCTGGCAAGTTTGTCTATGAGCCCGCACCTGCAGCCACCACCTCGGCTGCTGCACCGGCAGCACCCTCAGCGCCTTCACCCGGTGCAGCCGCTGCACCCGCCGCAGCCAAGCCAGCGGAACCCAAGAAAAAATCCTGAGTACCTTGCGCGGCTGAAACCTTTGAGCTGACGTGACCATGGGCTGGGGCCTCAAAGCCCCGGCCCTTTTTGCTGTAGGCTACCCGCATGGCAACAGATTTACTCCCGACACTCACCCAGGCCAGTGCACCGCTGACTCAGGAAGTGCAAGCACTCAATGAGTTGGGCGAACCCCAAGTGGTGTCTATTCCGGCCGAGCGCGCGCTGACGGTGTATGTGGACAAGCGTGAACTGGTCACCCTGATGACCTTGGGTGCCCACCCTGAATGGCTGGTGCTGGGCTTTTTGCGCAACCAACGGCTGGTGGGTTCTGTGCACGACATTGAATCTGTCACCGTGGACTGGGAGGTCGGTGCCGCTGCCGTCAAAACCCGCAACGGCATAGACAAGCTGGAAGAACGCACAGCCACGCGTGTGGTGACCACGGGCTGCGGCCAAGGCAGCGTGTTTGGCGGGCTGATGGATGAGATTGACCAGATCAAGCTGTCGGGTTCGGCCTTGAGGCAATCAGAGCTGTACGGCATTGTGAATGCCATCCGCTTGAAGGAGACGACCTACAAATCGGCGGGCTCGGTGCATGGCTGTGCGCTGTTCAGCGGGCAGGACATGCTGATGTTTGTGGAAGACGTGGGCCGTCACAACGCCATCGACACCATTGCCGGCTGGATGTGGCTGCAAGACGACATGACCGGCGCTGACAAGGTGTTCTACACCACAGGAAGATTGACCAGCGAAATGGTGATCAAGTCAGCGCAAATGGGCGTGCCCATGGTGGTCTCACGCAGTGGTATCACCCAGATGGGGCTGGCAATTGCCCAGCGTCTGGGCCTGTGTGCGGTTGGCCGCGCCACCAACAAGCGGTTTCTTTGCTACAGCGGTTTTGAGCGGCTGGTGCTGCAGCCCGAACTGGTCAAGCACCCATGACCATGACCTTCTGGCAACTAGGTTGGCGCACCTTGTGGCGCGATCTGCGCTCGGGTGAGCTCAAGCTCATCCTGGTGGCCGTCACCCTGGCGGTGGCGGCCTTGACCGCTGTGGGGTTTTTTGCAGACCGCATTAACGGCGGCTTGCAACGCGATGCCCGCCAGCTCATCGGTGGCGACGCTGTGATCTCCAGCGACAACGCAACCCCCGCAGCCTTTGCCGACAAAGCCCGTGAACTGGGCCTTAAAACCTCGGGTACGCTGGGTTTTCCGACCATGGCGCGCGCGTCTGAGGCCCAGGGCGGTGCCAGCAAACTGGTGGCCTTGAAGTCTGTGGAAGCGGGCTACCCCTTGCGCGGCAAGCTCACGGTGGCCACGCAACTGGATGCGCCGGGCAGCGTTACCCGCGACATTCCGGAGCCCGGTGAGGCCTGGGTGGATGCCGGCGTGCTGGATTCGCTCAGCCTGAACCTGGGTGATGTGCTCCTGGTGGGCGAGTCGGCATTCAAGCTCAGCAAAGTGGTGGTGACCGAGCCCGACCGGGGTGCCGGCTTTGTCAACTTTGCGCCCCGCGTCATGATCAACCAGGCCGACATGGCGGCCACCCAATTGATCCAGCCCGCCAGCCGCCTGACCTACCGCTTGGCCGTGGCCGGTGAAGACCCGCAGGTTCTGGCGTTTGTGAAGTGGTCACTTGCGCACATCAAAAGCCAGGAGATCAGGGGCATACGCGTGGATTCCGGTGTTAACCGTCAGCGCACGGATGCCCAAGCCACCGGCCGGGCAGAAACACAAACCGTAGACCGCGCAGAAAAATTCCTCAACCTGGTGGCCCTGCTGGCGGCCTTGCTCAGTGCGGTGGCAGTGGCCCTGGCCGCACGCGCTTTTGCCGCCAACCATCTGGACGATTGCGCCATGCTGCGCGTGCTGGGTTTGAGCCAGCGCACCATTGCCGCCAGCTATGCCTTTGAGTTTTTGCTCATCGGGCTGGCCGCCAGCGCCTTGGGCACGCTGGCGGGTTTTGCGGTGCACCATGTGTTTGTGCTGCTGCTGGCCGGGCTGGTGGAATCTGCACTGCCAGCAGCCAGTGCCTGGCCGGTTGTGTTTGGTCTGGGCGTGGGCCTGACGCTGTTGCTGGCCTTTGGCCTGCCGCCCGTGCTCCAACTCGCCCAGGTGCCCGCCCTGCGCGTGATCCGCCGTGACCTGGGCAGCTTGCGCCCGGCCTCTGTGGGTGTGCTGGTGCTGGGCGTGGCAGGTTTTGCCGCCTTGCTCATGGCTGCCAGCAGCGACCTGAAACTGGGCCTGATTGCGGTGGGTGGCTTTGCGGCTGCTGCCGGCGTGTTTGCGGTGATGAGCTGGCTGGCCGTCAAGCTGCTGCGCCGCAGCGTCAATGAGACCACCGCCCCGCGCTGGCTGGTGCTGGCCACGCGGCAAATATCGGCACGCCCGGC
>JBILKC010000389.1:0-2570 GCA_044376885.1 Hylemonella sp.
ACGAAGTTGCAAGATGAAAATCTCTTTAATCAAGCCTATGTTGACTACGACACCGTTTGCTGGCCTGGAAATTTAGACATCGCGCCAGAAACACTTTTTGATAAGGGGTCATGTTTGGAGTCACAAACTGTGGCCTAAACCCACCCCCCGCTACACCCTAAGCCCCAAACCCACCGCGTACAATCTCACCCGACCGCGCTTGTTGACCGTGACACAACATGGCGGTAGCGTGCAAAAGCTCCAAATGACTGCGCCCCAAATCAATGGGCTTCAGGGTGTGAATTAAACAATGAACAAAATCTATGTTGCCGGCCACCGCGGTATGGTGGGTAGTGCCATTGTGCGCACCTTGCAAGAGCAGGGCCAAACCAATCTGGTTACCCGCACCCATGCCGAGCTGGACCTGACCAACCAAGCCGCCGTTCAGGCTTTTTTTGCAGCAGAAAAACCCACCCAGGTGTATCTGGCCGCAGCCAAAGTAGGCGGTATTTACGCCAACAACACCTATCCGGCAGACTTTATCTACCAAAACCTGATGGTGCAGGCCAACGTGATCGACGCGGCATTCAAAAACGGCGTGCAAAAGCTGCTGTTTTTGGGCTCCAGCTGCATCTACCCCAAGCTCGCCACCCAGCCCATGCTTGAGGCCGCCTTGCTCACCGGCACCCTGGAGCCCACCAACGAGCCCTATGCCATTGCCAAAATCGCCGGTATCAAGCTGTGTGAAAGCTACAACCGCCAATACGGTGCCAGCCACGGTGTGGACTACCGCAGCGTCATGCCCACCAACCTGTATGGCCCCGGCGACAACTACCACCCCGAAAACAGCCACGTCATTCCCGCACTCATCCGCCGTTTTCATGAGGCCAAGGTGGATAACGCCCCCACTGTCGCCATCTGGGGCAGCGGCACCCCACGGCGCGAGTTTTTGTATGTGGACGACATGGCCGCCGCCAGCGTGTTTGTGATGAACCTGCCCAAAGCCACGCTAGACGCCCACACCCAACCCATGCAAAGCCACATCAATGTTGGTTTTGGTGAAGACGTCACCATCAAAGAACTGGCGCTGGCCGTAGCCAACACCGTGGGTTACCACGGTGTGATCAGCTTTGACACCAGCAAACCCGATGGTTCCCCCCGCAAGCTGATGGACAGCAGCCGCCTGAACGCCCTGGGCTGGCAAGCCAAGGTGGGTCTGGCGCAAGGTTTGGCCTTGGCGTATGCTGACTTCCTGAAGGAGAAAATTCAATGAGCACCACGACCCGGCTGTATGACGCAATTAAGGATTTTCCTGATCCTGTATTGGCCGAAATCATCGATTTTGCAGAGTTTTTACGCTCGAAGCAGCTTAATCTACATCCCGCCGTCAGCGACGAGCCACTCATGACGCTCTCGGGCGGTCTTGAGAGGTCGAAAAACTTTGCAGCTGACCCCTTGGTTCTGCAAACCCGGATGCGCGATGAGTGGAGTTAAGTATTTGCTGGATACCAACTTTATCCTCGGGCTTCTGAAGTCAAACCCGGTAGTCCTAGAAGAGGTCGCATTGCGCAACCTGTCTATTGGAGAGTGCGCTTACAGCGCCATTACACGTATCGAGCTCTTAGGGTTTCCAGACATAAGCCGTGATGAGGAGTCCCTGATACGGCAAAAATTGGAACGTCTTTCCTACTTTCCATTGTCTCGCGCAATAGAAGACGTGGCGATCAGCTTGCGCCAGACGCGCAAAATAAAGCTGCCAGATGCCGTGATTGCTGCAACCGCTCTTTGCTACGGGGTTGAACTACTGACAATGGATAAACATCTCCAGTTGATAGCGCATAAAACTGAAAACTAATCCGTAATTGCAACAAAACAGCCTCTAGCCCTTGCCTGATAAGCGCAATCAGCTATCAAATTGATACCAACCAGCATGCCAAGCCCAGAATCAAACTCCCCCAAAACCGCGCTTATTACCGGCGTGACCGGCCAAGACGGCTCTTATCTGGCTGAATTTTTGCTGGAAAAGGGCTACACCGTGCACGGCATCAAGCGCCGGGCCAGCTCGTTTAACACCCAGCGCGTAGACCATATTTACCAAGACCCGCATGTCAATAATGAATGCTTTAAGCTGCACTAAACTGTAAGCAGATATATCTTGAATGGCACTTTAGCTATAAAAACCTTCTTCTTACTGCAATGACGGCACCATTTATTCATACCTTGGCTGATGTTCAATCCACAACTATTGGTACTGGCACACGCGTCTGGCAATTTGTTGTGGTGCTCCCAGGCGCAGTGATTGGCCAAGACTGCAATATTTGCTCACACTGCTTTGTTGAAAATGATGTTGTTTTAGGCGATCGCGTTACGGTCAAAAGTGGTGTGCAGATGTGGGACGGGTTGCATGTGGGCGATGATGTTTTTATCGGCCCGAATGCATCGTTTTCCCACGATAGACTTCCGAATAGCGCCATAACACCTGTGAGGTACTTACAAACGATTCTTGAAGCTGGTGCATATATTGGCGCAGGTGCAACTATCTCGCAAGGTATCACGATTGGCAGTAATGCCGTGGTTATAGCCGGGGCAGT
>JBILKC010000104.1:0-8565 GCA_044376885.1 Hylemonella sp.
CCAAACGCCACGACCAGAATGAATGCAATGAGGAAAAACATGCGGGCGTTGACGCCACCGAGAAACAGGATGCCCATGGCGATCACGGCAATCACCATGAACGCGCCCATGTCAGGCTCTGCCAGCAACAGCAGGCCCACCACCGCCACTGCACCGGCCATGGGCATGACCGCACGGAAGAATTTCTCCTTCACGTCCATCTTGCGCACCATATAGTCGGCGGCGTAGAGCAACACCGCAAATTTGGCCAGTTCAGAGGGCTGGAAGTTCATGATCCCCAGTGATATCCAGCGCCGCGCGCCGTTGACGCCTTTGCCAACAAAGGGAAGCAGCACGGCCATCAACAACAGCAGCGAAGCCACAAACAGCCAGGGCGCGATTTTTTCCCAGGTCGCCAGGGGAACCTGGAAGGCCAGCAAGGAAGCGGCAAAGGCAATCATCAACGAGACCATGTGGCGGCTTAAAAAATGCGTGTGGGCATAGCGGGCAAACTTGGGGTTATCGGGCATGGCGATGGACGCGGAATACACCATGACCAGACCCCAGGCCAGCAAGGCCACACTCACCCAGACCAGTGCCTGATCAAACCCGGCGATTTGCGCCGGTCGACTGCTCAAGCCTTGCGCACTGGTGATCACGGCGTCACCTCCTGAACCAGACTGGTCTCTAACGCCAAAGCCTCCACCGAATCGCAAAATACCCGGGCCCGGTGAAGGTAGTTGTCAAACATATCCAAGCTGGCGCAGGCCGGAGACATCAATACGGCATCGCCGCGATGTGCCCGCTCACTGGCCAGCACCACCGCCTGCGGGAGGTTTTGGGCATGCAGCACCGGCACGTTGGAATATTGCAAGGCTTGCGCAATGAGGGGCGCGTCCCGGCCTATCAGGACAACGGCACGCGCGTATTGCGCTATCGGGTCAGCAAGCGGCGCAAAATCCTGGCCCTTGCCATCACCACCCAAAATGATGACCAGCTTGCGCCGGCTGGCATTCAAGGCCGGACCCGCACCATCGGCCCCCAAACCCACCAGTGCGGCCACGGTGGCACCTACGTTAGTGCCCTTGCTATCGTCAAAGTACTCCACGTCCTGGATCACCGCCACTAACGACACCCGATGCGGTTCGCCCTGGTATTCCCGCAGGCCATAGAGCATGGGTGCCAGGCTACAGCCGGCGGCCTGTGCCAGCGCCAGTGCTGCCAGGGCATTGGTGGCATTGTGGCGGCCCCGGATGCGCAAGGCGTCGGCGGGCATCAGGCGCTGAATGAAGATCTCGTCCGCCTCCCCTTTTTTACGCTTGCGGGTTTCGTCCGCTTCCTGGGCGCGCACCAGCCATGCCATGCCGTTGACCTGCTCAATGCCAAAGTCACCCGGACGTTGCGGCATATTCGCGCCAAAGGTCCGGTAGGGTCGAGTCTGGGCCGCTTGAAAAGCCTTTCCTTTGACTGCAAGCGGCAACATTGCCATGACTGCCGGATCTTCACGGTTGAGCAACATCAGGCCCGTTTGACCAAAAATGCCCGCCTTGGCCTGGCCATAAGCGGACATGTTGCCATGCCAATCCAGGTGATCTTCGCTGATGTTGAGTACGGTGGCTGCGCTCGGTTCAAAATTCTCTACGCCATCGAGTTGGAAACTGGAGAGCTCCAGAACCCAAACCTCAGGCAGCGTGTCCGAATCGAGTTGTGCCGTCAAGGTATCGAGCAGGGTGGGGCCGATATTGCCCGCCACCGAGATACGCTTGCCGGCCCGCTCAATCAACTGGCCCGTAAGCGAGGTGACTGTGGTTTTTCCGTTGGTGCCTGTCACGGCAATTATTTTGGGCGCGTATCCCTGCTCGGCCTGCAGGTCAGCCAGCGCCTGGACAAACAAACTGAGCTCACCACCCATCGGCAAACCCGCAGCCGTAGCGGCTTGCAGCAGAGGAGCCAGGGCAGCGGGCGACAGGCCCGGGCTCTTGAATACGGCCTGCACACCACCGTTTAACAAGCCCGCATCCAGGGCAGCGGTCACATACGTCGCAGTGGGGAGTTCCGCTTTAAGCACCTCAAGATTAGGCGGGCAAGCTCTGGAGTCCGCAACCGTGACACGGGCACCCTGCCGAACACACCAGCGCGCCATCGCCAGACCGGAGCTGCCCAGGCCGAGAATGAGAACGTGTTGGTCTTGAAGCGTCATGGTCAGCGCAGCTTGAGTGTGGACAGGCCGATCAGGCACAGCAGCATGGTGATGATCCAGAAGCGAACCACCACTTGCGTTTCTTGCCATCCGCTCTTTTCAAAATGGTGATGCAGCGGCGCCATTTTCAAAATACGCCGTCCGGTACCGAAGCGCTTTTTGGTGTATTTGAAGTAAGCCACCTGCAGCATCACCGAGAACGCCTCGGCCACAAAAATGCCGCCCATGATGGCCAAGACGATTTCTTGGCGCACGATGACGGCAATGGTGCCCAACGCACCGCCCAGGGCGAGCGCGCCCACATCGCCCATAAACACCTGTGCGGGATGCGCGTTGAACCAGAGAAAAGCCAGCCCCGCTCCGGCCATGGCCGCGCAAAAAATCAGCAGCTCGCCCGAGCCCGGGATGTACGGGAAGAACAGGTACTTGGAATACACCGAGCTGCCAGTGACATAGGCAAACACGCCCAGGGCGGAACCCACCATCACCACTGGCATGATGGCCAGACCATCGAGTCCATCGGTCAGGTTCACCGCATTGCTCGAACCCACAATCACCAGGTAGGTCAGGACTACAAACCCAAGTACGCCCAAGGGGTAACTGACCTCCTTGAAGAAGGGCAGCTGCAGCCCGGCTTTAGGGGGCAGGTCGACATCAAAACCGGAACGTACCCAGTTGATGAAGAGCTCAAACACCTTCAGATTGCTGCTTTCGGAAATACTGAACACCAGATACAGCGCCGCGAGCAGCCCGATGACGGATTGCCAGAAGTATTTTTCACGCGAACGCATGCCCTCAGGGTCTTTGTTGACCACCTTGCGCCAATCGTCAACCCACCCAATCGCCCCAAATCCCAACGTCACCATGAGCACAATCCAGACAAAGCGGTTGCTCAGGTCAAACCACAACAGTGTGGACACGGCAATGGACATCAGGATCAAGACCCCACCCATGGTGGGTGTGCCACTTTTGGACAGGTGGGACGCCAAGCCATAACCTCGCACCGGCTGACCAATCTTGAGTTCAGTCAGGCGGCGTATGACATAGGGACCTGCAACCAAGCCCATCAGGAGCGCTGTTAATGCGGCCATCACCGCCCGAAAAGTAAGGTACTGGAACACCCGGAAAAAACCGAATTCGGGCGACACTGTTTGTAACCATTGCGCCAGACTAAGCAGCATGCTGTTCCTCCTGGCCAAGCAGAGATTGGTCGTTGATGGCCTGAACAACACGCTCCATCTTCATGAAGCGCGAGCCTTTGACCAGCACACTGGCGACGGTCGGCAGGTCGCGAAGTACCGCTTGAATCAACGGGTCGATGCCGGGAAAATGCTGTCCCGCTCCGAAATCAGAAGCACAGAACATAGACTGAGCGCCGGTACAGAATAGTTTTTCTATATTTTTCTGGCGGGCATAGGTACCCGCTTCAGCATGAAAAGCCGGCCCTTGATCGCCCACTTCACCCATATCCCCCAGCACCAGCAGACGCGGGGCAGGCAAATCTGCCAACACGTCAATGGCGGCCCGCACCGAGTCCGGGTTGGCGTTGTAGGTGTCATCAACCAGGGTAATGGCGTGCTTGCCCAAAACCAGCCGCTGCGTTCGCGAACGGCCCTTGACCGGTTCAAACTCCGCAAGCCCCCGGGCGATGTCCTCGACGGCCATCCCGACTGCCATTGAACAAGCCACAGCAGCCAGAGAATTTTTGACGTTGTGCAAGCCAGCGATTCTCAGCGGGTAGCTCACCAAACCTTGAGGTGTATTGACGCGCAGATGCCAGCCTGATCCTGTCCATTCGGGCAGTTTGGAGGGTTCACAAAAAATTGCAGATTCAGCATGGCTGGTGTTGTCCAGGGAAAACGTCAGCGCTCGCCGAGTTCCGGCCCGGGTTTGCCAGTAGGCGGTGAAGGGCTCATCAGCCGGGAAAACAGCAATGCCCGCGGCTGGCAGCGCATCAATCACAGACCCATTCTCCTGGGCTACCGCTTCCAGGGTGGCCATGAACTCCTGATGTTCACGCTGCGCATTGTTGACCAGCGCAACCGTGGGTTGAGCCATGGCGGCAAGGTGCGCGATTTCTCCGGGATGGTTCATCCCCAACTCGACCACCGCCACCTCATGGTGCGCACGCAAACGCAACAAGGTCAGGGGAACGCCAATGTCGTTGTTGAAATTGCCCTCGGTCGCCAAGGATGCATTCGGTTTTCCGGCACGCAACACAGCCGCGATCATTTGCGTCACGGTGGTCTTGCCGTTACTCCCGGTCACGGCAATCAGCGCCAGCTTGAACTGCTTGCGCCAGCCTGTGGCCAACTGGCCGAGTGCCAAGGTGCTGTTGTCCACCACCAGGCCTGGCAAACCGGACTCGGTCAGGGCGGCGGCATCGCTGCAAAGCGCCGCGGCCGCCCCCTTTGATTTGGCTTGCGCCAGGAATTCATTGCCATTGAAACGCTCCCCCTGCAAGGCGACAAAGAGGTCGCCCGGCTGCAAGCTTCGGGTGTCGGTATGGACTCGCCGAATGCCGGTTGTTGGCTCACCTTGCAGATGGGCATCCGCGACCCAGCCAGCCGCCTGCGCCAGAGTCATCATGTTGCTGGTGTTATGAGCGTTGTTCATACCAAGTCCCCAGTCCGGACCAGGCTGTCTGCACGTGCCCTCAAAGCGGCACCCAGGTGCGCAGGATCAGAAAATGGCAGACGTTGTTCGCCTATTTCCTGGTAGTCCTCATGGCCCTTGCCGGCCACCAAAATCACATCGGCTGCAGCAGCTTGCGCAACCGTCCTGGCAATGGCTTGTGCTCGATCCGCCAACACCACCACATCGGGTGACTCTTTGAGTCCGAGGAGAATTTGACTGATGATGTGTTCAGGTGCCTCGGAGCGCGGGTTATCGCTGGTGACCACCACAACATCTGCATGCCGAACTGCCACCGCGCCCATCAGCGGGCGTTTGAGCGGATCGCGGGATCCGCCACAACCAAAAACGCACCACAACCGCCCCCCCCGCAGATCGGCTAGCGGGCGCAGCGCCTGCAAGGCCTGGGCCAATGCATCTGGCGTGTGCGCGTAATCCACCACCGCCAGCGGCTGACCCTCCAGGGTCAGGCAGGCCATGCGGCCAGGCACCGGATCCAGGTTTGAACAGGCCGCCGCGGCGGATTGCAGTGAAACACCCAGAGATCGCAGCGCGGCCATCACCCCCAGCAGATTGGCCACGTTGTAACCGCCAATCAATTGCGTTGTCACGACCAGTCGCGCATCGCCTTCAACCACGGTAAAGCGCAAACCCTGGGGTTCCAGAGCGATGTCCTGCGCTTGCAGACGCGCATCACCCTGGCAGGAAAAAGTCCAGACATCCAGCGCCTGACCCTGTAGACGCCGTACGAGCTCGGTGCCATGGGAGTCATCTGCATTGATCACGGCGGCTTGCAGTCCCGACCAGTCAAACAAGCGGGTTTTCGCTTGCCAGTAGGAGGCCATGCTGCCGTGGTAATCCAGGTGATCCTGGGTAAAGTTGGTGAAGATGGCGGTACGAATTTGTGTACCGTCCAAGCGGTGTTCGGCCAGACCGATGGATGAAGCCTCGATGACGCAGGTCTTTACACCTTCACTGACAAATCGATGCAGGCTGTGCTGCAGGAAAACCGGGTCAGGCGTCGTCAGGCCGGTGGCTTGCAAAGCGGCTGAACCTGTTTGGAAATCTTCCCGGCTCCGCATGGCGCCCACCCCGAGCGTACCCACCAGGCCACACGCTGTTTTCTCGGACGCGTGCAGCCAGACCAGCGCCTGCGCCAGCCACCAGCTGCTGGATGTCTTGCCATTGGTTCCAGTAACGGCCACGACATCGAGCTTGCGGGAAGGATGCTCATAGTAAGCAGCAGCGATAGGGCCGCAGACGGCCTTCAAGCCAGTGCAGGTCGCCACGCTTGGCAGTGCCTCAAACTGGGAAGCGAACCGCTCCACGCCGGCTTGCTCCACCAGACAGGCGCCAGCACCTTGGCGGATGGCGGCCTCGACATATTGCCGACCATCGGCAACCGCGCCTGGCCAGGCGATAAAGCCATCGCCCTGTCCAACCAGGCGACTGTCTGTTTGTAATTGACCCGTCACACGGCTTTGCAACCAGTACGCGGCAGTTTGAGGCTCATGGAGGTTCAGCATCAAAAGCTTTCCACCTCAACCTGGGTCACGATCTGGGGCTTGACCGCCATGTCCGGTTGAATGCCCAGAATACGTAGCGTCTGTTGCACCGTCTGGCTGAAAACAGGCGCCGCGACATCACCGCCGTAGTACTTGCCATTCGAAGGCTCGTCGATCATGACAGCCACCACGATGCGCGGCTCGTCTATGGGCGCAATGCCAACGAAAAAGCCCCGGTATTTTTTGTCTGCGTAACCTTTGCCTTCTTGCTTATGGGCAGTTCCAGTCTTGCCACCCACCGAGTAGCCCATGGTCTGCGCCTTGGGTGCGGTACCTCCGGCGCTGGTTGCCATATGCAGCATATGGCGCACCGCCACCGCATGGCGCGACTCCATGACCCTCACCCCCGAGATACCACCATTCGCCTTGAGCAGGGTCACCGGCACCAGCTCCCCATCACGTGCGAAAACACTGTAGGCATGTGCCAACTGAAACAAGCTGCTGGAAAGGCCATAGCCATAGCTCATGGTGGCCTGCTCAATCGGTCGCCAAGTCTTGTAAGCCCGCAAACGCCCGCTGACCGCACCTTCAAACTGGATCTGTGGCTTTTGCCCAAATCCGACTTGGCTGTACATCTCCCACATCTCACGTGGCTGCATCTGCATGGCCATCTTGACGGTACCCACATTGCTCGACTTCTGGATGATCTCGTTGACCGTGAGCATGCCGTGAGGGTGTGAATCCGAGATGGTTGAGCCACCGATGGTGAGCTTGCCTGGCGCAGTCTGAATCTGGCTGGCGGGATTGACCAGGCCTTTCTCCAGCGCCAATGCAGCAACAAAAGGCTTCATGGTGGAGCCGGGCTCAAAGGTGTCAGTCAAGGCGCGGTTACGCAATTGCCCCCCACTCAGTCCCTGACGCTTGGAAGGCGAGTAGCTGGGGTAGTTGACCATCGCAAGCACTTCGCCGGTCAGCGCGTCCAGCACCACCACACTGCCGGCCTTGGCCTTGTTCTCAAGCACTGCTTCACGCAACTTTTGATAAGCAAAAAACTGCACCTTGCTGTCGATGCTAAGCTGCAGATCGCGTCCATCCACCGGTGGCAAGGTTTCACCGACTGACTCCACCACGTTGCCTAAGCGGTCTTTGATGACGCGTCGAGAACCGGCCTTCCCACCCAAAGTCTTGTTGAAGGCCAGTTCCACGCCTTCCTGCCCGCTGTCTTCTACATTGGTAAATCCCACCACATGGGCCGCAGCCTCGCCCTCGGGGTACTGACGCTTGTATTCCTTGCTTTGGTAGATACCCTTGATATTGAGCGCCGCAATCTGTTTGGCTATCGGCTCGTCAACCTGACGCTTGATCCAGACAAAAGTTTTGTCTTCGTCATCGAGCTTTTTATTCAAATCAGCCACTGGCATCTCAAGCAACCTGGCTAACTGCTGCAGTTGCGCTTTGTCGGCCTCCACACTGTCGGGAATGGCCCAAATACTGGGAGCCAGCACGCTGGAGGCCAGAATCAGCCCATTTCTGTCAAGAATGCGGCCCCGGTTGGCCGGCAGCTCCAGCGTACGCGCAAAGCGCACCTCGCCTTGCCGCTGGAAAAAATCATTTGAAACCACCTGAATGTAGGCTGCGCGCGAGGCCAGGCCAAAGAAGCTGATGGCAATGGCCGCCACCACAAATTTACTGCGCCATACCGGCGTGCGGCTGGCCAGCAGCGGACTCGATGTGTAAAGAATGCTGCGGCTCATTGTCCCCGCCCCTGATCACGGGCCTGTTCGCGCTGCCCCTCCGGTCGCGGGGAAAGTGCGGTTGTCGTGGGGTCCAGCTGCCGGCCGGGATGGCTCACGTAGTGGGTGATGGCCGGCGTAGCGCCACGCATCTGGAACTTTTCCCGCGCAATCTTCTCCACCCGTGCGGGCGTGGCTTGGGCACGTTTTTCAACCTGCAAACGCTCATACTCAGCCTCAAGCTTGCGGGCTTCCTGATCGACCCGGTTAAGCTCCGCAAACAAGCGGCGCGACTCGTACTGCACGTTGACCAGGTAGATTGCACTGGCCATAACGGCCAGCAACAACATCAGGTTCACGCGCGTCATGCCACTGTCCTTTGTGCAATACGCATGATGGCACTGCGGGCACGCGGGTTACCTCGCACCTCGGCTTCACCCGGCTTCACACGACCAAGCGCTTCAAGCTTCATGACACGGGGCGCGGCAAACGGTACACGGCGATCGTATGAGTC
>JBILKC010000002.1:0-26862 GCA_044376885.1 Hylemonella sp.
CGATGCGACCCACTTGGGCCAAATTGAAACCGTCACTGCCCGCTATGTGGTGGGCTGCGATGGTGCCCGCAGTGCCGTGCGCAAGTCCATCGGGCGCAGTCTGGTGGGGGATTCCGCCAACCAGGCTTGGGGCGTTATGGACGTGCTGGCCATCACCGACTTCCCGGATATCCGCTACAAGGTGGCCGTTCAGTCTGCCAACGGCGGCAACCTGCTCATCATCCCGCGCGAAGGTGGCTACTTGGTCAGGCTTTACGTTGAGATGGACAAGCTCGGTGAGGACGAACGCGTGGCTAGCCGCAAGATCACCGTGGAAGACCTGATTGCCTCGGCACGCCGCATCCTGCATCCCTACACCCTCGATGTCAAACAGGTGCCCTGGTGGTCGGTGTACGAGATAGGCCAACGCATCTGCGACAAATACGATGACGTGCAAGCCGATAGCATGAACTTGCAACTGCCCCGTGTCTTCATTGCCGGAGATGCCTGCCACACCCACAGCCCCAAGGCTGGCCAGGGCATGAATTTTTCCATGCAGGACAGCTTTAACCTCGGATGGAAGCTGGCCTCGGTCTTGCGCGGTCAATGTGCGCCTGAGTTGTTGCACACCTATACACAAGAGCGCCAGGTAGTGGCCCAGGAGCTCATCGACTTTGATCGTGAGTGGGCCAAGATGTTCAGTGATCGCCCCAAACAGGCCCAAGCTCAAGAGGCCGTGTCAGACACCGCATCAGAAGGCGTAGACCCGAAAGAATTCCAGACCTACTTTGAGCGGCACGCGCGTTTTACCGCCGGCATGGGCACCCACTACAAAACCTCCATGATCTGTGGCGATGCCACTTACCAGCCCCTGGCCAGTGGTTTTGTCATCGGAACCCGCTTTCATTCTGCGCCGGTAGTGCGGCTTTCAGATGCCCGGCCGATGCACCTGGGCCATGTCGCCCGGGCCGATGGGCGTTGGCGTCTGTACGCTTTTGCAGGCTGTAACGAACCTCAGGAAAACCCAACAGGTATTCGCGCACTATGCAGGTTTCTGGCTGAATCGCCCCACTCGCCGGTTCGTAAATTTACCCGCACCGGCGACGATGTGGATTCGGTTTTCGATCTGCGCGCCATCTTTCAACAGCCTACCCCTGAATTGGCCCAAGCCCTGGCCACCAATGGCTTGCCCAGCTTATTGTTGCCACAAAAGGGCTTATACAGCTTGTACGACTACGAGAAGGTCTTTTGCTCCGATCTAAAAAACGGGAGGGACATTTTTGACATGCGTGGCATCAACCGCGAACACGGCTGCCTCGTGGTCGTGCGCCCTGATCAATATATAGGCCATGTGCTTGCGCTGGATGCCCATCAGGCCCTTGCGGCATACTTCGACACCTTTATGCTGGAATAAACCATGCTCAATGACACAAGCGCTTTCGGTGACGAGCCAAATTTTGGGCAAGACCCCCCTCTCCTGTTCAATGTGGTTTACTGCAGCAGGGCAGTGGATGACATCACGGACAACGATGTCAACCGCATCATCGCCACATGCCACCGGAACAACCCACGCTTTGGCATTACCGGCATATTGGTTTTTGGGGGTGGTATCTTCTTTCAATGGCTAGAAGGACCACGCCAGAGCATTGAACGATTGATGACGCAGCTGCACGCTGACCACCGTCACCATCAGATCCACATGATCAGCGAAGTCGAGGAATCCCGCGACCGTTTGTTCCCTCAGTGGGACATGGAGTTGGTCAGCGCCGAACACATCCGCGACGTGCTGGAAGACGCCATGAACACCGCCGATGACCCCCGCGACGCCAAAACCCTGGCTGATATGTTGGCCGAGGTCGATGCCCAGTGGGGTGATGCCGGGTAGTCAATGAATCGGGTTCTGACCCCAATTATTTTTGACTACTCTCAGTTCAGTTTGCGAATGCTGGCTGGTGGCACAGACATCTTGACTTGTTTGCTCAAGATGTTGAGCAACACGATAACCCGGCTCTCACAGTCAGCCATGTGATAGATGGCCTGTAACCCCACGAACGGCCCATCAGTCAAGACCAGCTGATCGCCTGGCACAAAGTGACGTAGAAGCACCCCGGCCTTGTCGGTCTTGGCACGGATGTCCGCCACCAGCGCATCGTCAATATGCGCTGGGGTTTGGCCGAACACAACCAGGCGACTCACTCCAACGGTCGACCGGATAGGGGACCAACTTCGGGCAGCCAGGTTAGTACCCAGCCGGATGAACAAATAGCGTGGGAACAGAGGCTCTTGAACCACCTGTAAATGACCTCGGCGCAGTTTTTCGGCACGAATCAACGGAAGAAAGCACTCAAAACCTTGACGAATCAAATTGTCAAGTGCAAGCTGCTCCTGGCGGATCTTGGTGTGGATCAAGTACCAGCTTCGGTCAGAGACATCATCTATTGCAATACCGTTCATCTCCCCTGCTCCCCCTGTTTGACATGTCTAAAGTGATGGTGTAAAGGGCACCTGTTCGCTGCTTACGAACGCCCCAGGGCTTTGGCCCAGGAACGACGCAGCAAAACCAGTTTCTCTGCGGAAACCGGGTCTTGCGCAGCACCCCGCAATGCGTGGCGTATAAAAACAAACAACAACAAGGCAAAGCCCGCCGCCAAGGTGGCAATAACCGCGATGGTGGCTTTTTTGGGCTTGCTTTTGCGCTCGGGTGGCACCGCTACGTCTACGACCTGAATCACAGCCCCTTCGCGACTTTCATCGACGCGGGCAATTTCGTATTGTTTCGCAAACAGCTCAAACAAAGTTTCGTTGTATTTGAAGTCACGGTATTTGGAGATGTAATCGCTGCCACTGGCGGCTTCTACAGAACCACCTTTACCAGTGGGAGTGCTTGCTACAACGCCAGGCTCCTGGGCTTCGGCGCGGGCCAATTGGCTGCGCATGGCAGCCAGCTCGGTCTGGGCTTGCTTGAAGTCCGGCGCGCTTTCTGACAGGTAACCTCGCATGCTCGCCAGCTTGATCTCTTGGGCCGTAATGGCGGCCTTGAGTTTGGCCAGACCTTCTACCGCTGCTTGCGGGCTGGCCTTGAGGGCACTGCTGTTCACACCGCTGGATTTGAGGGCTTGCTCGGCTTTCACCAGACTGTCTTTGGCACTGGCAAGCTGTTTCTCAAAAAACAGGCGACGCTGCTGGGCCTCAGTCACGGCCAGGCGGTTGAGCAGCTTGCCCAGCTCTTCTACGTGGCCATTTGCCAACTGGGCTGCAAAGGCGGGGTCTTTGTCGTCCACCTCAACAGTGATCAGGCCGTCTTTGCCGCTGCTGGTGCGGACCTTGCCCTCCAACGCCAGGCGGGTGGTTTGGCGCTGCTTTTCTTCGTAACGCTCAAGAAGACCAAACCGGTCAATCAGGGCGTCTTGAACACTGCGGCTTTTCAAGAAAGCCACATACTGGTCAGCCGGGTTTTTAAGGCCACTGGCCGCACCGGCCAAGCCGCCCAAAGCGCCCAAAGACTGCAGCAAGCTGGCAGCGCCACTGGCCTGTTGCTGCGGCGGCATAAATTTGGTGGTGGCCGTAAAAGTTGGGGTAACGGCAAAGCTGATGCCCAGCGCCAGCAAGCCCACCACCAGCGGGCCCACAATCAGCAGGCGCAGGTTATCAGCGATCACCTGCAGCAGGTCCAGCAAGCTGATGTCGTCTTCTTCTGAAAGGGTTGACTCGGACATGACAGGTTAGACAGGTTAATTGCGCAGGGTGCGGATGGCTGCTGCACCTATGCCCAGGTTGGCCAGAATTTGGGTCCAGTCTCTCAAGGCACGCACCGTGAAGTTGTAGCCGCTCTCACGGTCTAGCTGAGCGGGCACCACAACAGTGTCGCCGGGCATGACGGCCAGGGTTTCGAAACCACCACCAAAAAGACGGCTGCGATCGCGCCGGGCCACAATACTGCCGTCGGCGCGCAGCAAAAAGGCCTGACTGGGTTCCGCATCTTCGGTCAGACCGGCCGAGCGGATGATCTCACCCACGGTTTTTCCGGGGCGATAAATAAACACGTTCTCGTTGTTGACCGAGCCCAAGGCAGCCACAAAACCGGGTACCGCCGGAACAAGGATGGCATCTCCGTCCTCTAGTGGCAAGGCGGGCAAGGAGGCCAAGCTCTGGCCCTGAGGGTCCAGCTCCAGCGCCATGCGGCCATTGCTCTTGAGCACCTTGAGGCGATCGATCTGACTTCTCAGCTGGGCTTGCTGCTGCTGCAAAAGTACCTGGGCCTGCGCCACGCCTTCCGGACTGCGGTTGGATGCAATCGTCCGGCTTTGAGCTTGTGATTGAGACTCCAGACGTCGAATCAGGACGTCGAGGTTTTGTTGCTGTCGCACCCGAACGGATTCACGGCTGAACTCAAGTCCGAAGACATAGGCCTGGGATGTCAGGCCGCCAGCGCGGCGCAGTAACTGGGGCAGGGTTTCACCCGGCAAGGCCTGGTAAACACCGGGAGCGGCAACTTCGCCCTCCAGCCGCACCAGGCGGCTGATGCGCTCTTGCGGCAGGCGCAGATCAGATTGGCTCATGATGGTGACCACATCACCGGCTTGCAGTGGCAGGTTGTGCAGGGGGTCGCGCTGCAACACAGCCTTGCCCAGGTTGAAAGGCAGCAGCAGGGTGGTCAGCTGGTTGCGGTCCAGGCGTTCAATCACCGCGTATTCCCAGTTGATTTGGTCGGCAAGGCCCTGCACCCGCGCAGCTACCTGGGAGCCCGCAATTTTGGAAGCATCCGAATTTTGGACCAGCAGGTTTTTGCGTTTGTAATAGTCCGGGGTTATCAGGGCGTCGCGCTCGGGGATAAGGTCGAGGATGCGCATACCCTCAAACCAGGGGTAACGCAACGGCTCGGCCACCGATCCCTGCAGGGTCACCGCATTGGCTATGGCCTGGCTGATAGGCAACAGGGTGAGCACATCACCGTCGCGCAAAGAGAGCTTGAGGCCCTCGGCATCCAGCCCGATTTGCTGAACCTGGCGCGGAGGTGTTTTGTCAAATGCGATGCGCTCCAGCGTGGCTTTTTGTGGCCTGGCCAAGGCGGGAACGCCCCCGATCAGGCCCAACATATCACCCACAGAGGTGGCACTACTTTTAAGTTCGTAAATAGCGGCCTGGTCAAGTGCGCCCGTCAGCGCCACCCGCGGACCCACCGGGGGAATCACAATCACGTCACCCGACTGCAGGGGCAGGTCGCGCCCCTTGTCACCCTTGGCGATAAAGTCATACAAGTCGATGGTGGTAACAATCCTGCCAGCACGGGTGAGATGGATGTTGCGCATGGAGCCGTTACCCGAGGGGCCGCCGCTGGCAAACAATGCATTGACCAGGGTGCTGAGGCTGGAGAGGGTGTAAGTACCCGGTTGGCGGGCCTGGCCCACCACATAGAGCTGTATGCTGCGCAGCCGGCCCAGGTTGGCATTGACGCTGAAGTTGGTAAACACCTTGCCAATCTGGCTGCGCAAAACCGCCTCAAGGTCGCGCAGGGGAACGCCAGCAAGAGCAAAGCTGCCTACTTTGGGCAAGGTGATCTGGCCATTACGATCCAGGGTGTGGCTACCACTGTAGTCAACCGCACCCCATATTTGCACGCGTACTTCATCGCCAGCGCCCAGCAGGTATTCGGCCGGTGCAGGCATGGCAATATCTGGCGAGTAACTTTGGGCGGTATCAAAGAGTTCGCTGCCATACACCGGCAATAGACGGCCTGTGGCTTCTTGTACAAAGCGCTGGAACTGGCTGGGCTGGGCTGCATCAGGTGCACGGCGGCCCAAGACCATTTCTTGCTGGCCCTGGTTAGCTGGCAATGCATCAGTAGCTTTGTTGTTCAATACGGGGAGCTGTCTGCCTGGAGACTGCGTACTCGGTTGCTGGGCAACTGGCATGCGCGCGCTTGCAGCCTGTCCCTGCGAGGGCTGCGACATCAGGCCGCCCAAGGCACCGGGGGCATCTGGCACCGCAGTAGCACCGGTGATGCCCGACGTGGTTTGGGCATGGCTGGCAACACTGACGAGGATGAGAAAAGCCCCGCAAAGGCGGGAAAATGGAGTACTGAGTTGCATGAAGTTAAATGTGTTGAGCAATCATGCCCGTTTTGATTGTATCTAGGGATAAGTGAAAAAAAACAAGTGAACCCGTCCCCCAAAAGGGGCAAAGGGTTTACGCCTATTGTGTTAATTGAACTTCCAGCGAGCCTCCACAGACTGAGGGGTTACGCGCCACAGAGGCCCTTTTTGGCCGCCGTCTTGGCGGTTCAGCAGCGAGCCTATGCTGTAGCCCATCAAGCCACCGGCCACCGTGTCCGACAGCCAATGTTCACGCTGCTGCACCCGGCCCAGGGCGGAAAACGCAGCCACACCGTAAAGCCAGGGCATGTCGTGCCGCTGGGCGAAGGGTGTAGCCAGTGCAAAGGCTGTTGCCACATGGTTGGAAGCAAAGCCTGAGCCGGTGGCCTGGGTCTGCATGCCGTTGAATTGCCCGGGGCCTTGCTCCTCATGGGGACGGGCCCTGCCCACCACCCAGCGGGTTGCCAGGTTGCCGCCCAGCGTAAAAACCGCTGCTTTGGCCGAGATTTGTGCAGTATGGGCGGCCTCTGGCCCGGCTATGCCGGTAAAAAGCACTCCGGTGCCCATAGCCATGGCCAGGGGTACTGCATTGCTGGCATCGGCCAGTTTGTCCCAGCCAGAGCTCGCACCCTGGTCTTTGGCCCATTGGTCTACCGTGCCATCCAGCAGACTGGCAGCCATCACCGCACCGCCTGCCAACAGCCAGGTCGAGACCGGCACATTCCCCAGTTGCTTACCCAGTTGCTGCGCGGTACCGCTCAGGTTGTCAAACATACCCGCAGCGTCGTTTTGCGGTAAAAAACTGGTGTTTTCGGCACTTTGCGGCTGATCTGCCTTCACGGGGCCCCACTGCAATGCGCGGCGGTCTCGCAGGTTGGTAAGTTGATACAAGGGGAAACGCCGCGCCAGACGGGCACCGCCATCGCGCGTGAGGGGTGACCAGCCGAAAGTGGCAACGCCCGGAGTGGAGCTCGGCAACAGCACATCAAAAGGAATTTTGAGGTAAATACCTTTGTCAAAGCTGCCTTCGCCAAATTGCTCGGCCGAAACATTGGTTTTGGTGGCAAAGCCGCCCAGGGCCACGCCGTTGGGAAAGGTACGCCTGACATCCAGCGTGGCACCGGTGTCACTGGCCAGATACTGACCGGCGCTGAGCGCAAGCTGCACGCCGCTCCAGCCGGTATCCCAATACAGGGTGGCATGGCCGGTGGTGGCGGTGTAGTCGCGCAGGGCGAAGTTTTGATGAAAGTCACGCTGCTGCACGCGGTTGATGTCTACCCCAAAGGCAATGGGGCTGCGCCACGGGCGGTACAGCCACTCCCCGCCTACGCCGCCAAACATGCTCTCGAACATGCCGGCATAGGCACTGACAAAGTGGCCATGGCCCAGGTCTTGCACATGGGTAATCTGCATGACCGGCATGGTCAGGCGTGAGGTCGTGACGTATTCACGCTGGAAGGTTCTTACCCGCGGCAGATTGCTGGGGGCGTCATAAGTAAAACCCACGTAGTTGTCAATCAGGCGGGCATTGAGTGCGCCGTAAAGCCAAGTGGAGTTGGTAAAGCGGTAGTCCATATCCGCCCAAACACCGGCCTGGTACAACACAAAGGCGTTGGGGCCGCCCACAATCTGGCTGAAGCTGGGGCCGACTTCAATGTTCACACCCTGTGGCTTACGCTTGAACAGCGGCTCGGCTGAATCAGACGAGGGTGTTGTTGGCGCTGATGTCGGCGAAGTTGCCGACACAGTGCCTACGGGCAGCCGCAGCACGGGGGGTTGAGGCGCAATATGTTGTGCCACCCACTCGGCCCGGTCTACCTCCAGGTGGGTGAGCGTCAGGCCGTTTTCTTGCAGGGTAATGCCCAGCACGCGGCTGGATTGGGGGGCGTCGCGGTGCAGCAGGCGCAACACGCGCTCGACGCGGTCTTGTACATACACATTGTCACTGGTTTGCATTACCAGACGGGTGGCGTGAGGCTGATGATCCAGCGCTGTTACAACCCAGCCGGTATAACGCTCAATATCGTCAATGGTTGGACCCCAGCCTTGCACCGCAAGGGCGGCCGGAGCGCTGGCAGAGACACCCACGGGTTTGGGGTCGAGCAGTTTGGGGGACTGCAGTTGACCCAGGTTGCCATGCAGGGTCAAGCCAAAAGACAGTCTTTCGCCGCGCAGCAAGCCCAAGGATAAATCAACGTTGCGGTTCAAACGGTACACCAGGCCCAGATTGACCGGGCTCTTGGCCGACAGCGCCGTGCCAAATGGCTCTTTCTGGTAGTCATTACCATCCCACTCCAGCTTGGCCACCAGGTCTTGATGGGCGGTCTGCCACTGCACCCCGCCAAACAGGGCGACCGGGCCACGAAAAAAACCGCCGTCCACGGTGCCGCCCTGCCCTACGCTGGGCGGTGGCCGCGTGCTGAAGCTACTGCCAAACACAGCCAGGGGGTTGGAAATATTGCCCCGCGCACCCAGGTTGCCCCAGCCCAGGCCCAGACTCCAGTCAAAACGGTTAAAGCGTTTGTTGGCAACCAGGTACTCGCTGGAAAAAAGGCCTGTGCCGCCTACATCACGCACACCAAGCGCAAGCTCGGGCCAGAAGTGGTCTTCTCTCATGAGCCGGGCTTTGAAGTCCAGCGACTTGTCTTTGTAGGTTTGGTCACCTGCAATGGCAGGCCCGTACAGGGCGTAATTGATATCGGTATACCGAAAACCCGCTTCCAGCCAATCCAGCGGTTGAAAAATGGTGTTGATACGGGTGTAGGGCGATGCCGCGGACACGCTGAATCGTGCCGCGCCCGACTCGGCCATACGGGCGCTTGGGGTTTGCAGCAGGCCGATTTCGCCCCAGTCACTGGCGCTGACGCGGGCAGCCAGCGGCAGGGAGCCAACCCCTGCAGACGCGTTTGGCAAAACACGCCGGTCAGCCGCATGCAGGGCGGCCAGGATGAATTCGCCAGGTGCCTGGGTTGCCAGAAAACGGGCCAAGGCATCAGACACCGAAGCAGGTACGGCGTTTTGCCGGGCAGGCGCCCACAGCCAAGCGCCTGGCGCGGGCTCGTCCTGGGGCTGGAGGTTCCAGGGCGCAACACCGTAACGGCTGGCACGGCCATCGGGCTGCACCAGCCAGACCTCATCGATCCCGGCACGGCTTGGGCCCAGACAGGCCTGCAGATAGTCTGCAATGCGGGCACCCGGCAAGTGACCTGCCGCGCAGGGCACCCCATTGCTGGCTAGCACGATGACACTTTGCGGGCGTGGCCCCAAAACCACCCTGTGATCCGGTAAAAGAAGGGGGTCTTGATCAGGAGCAGCCTGCATCCAGCGGGCATCGGGCAGGGCAATACTCAGACGTCCCGTGATGGGCAAGCCCAGCAGCAAGCTGCTCAGGGCCTGGCGCTCGGAGGCTGGCCAGACGGGTGAAGTCTGTTGCTGCAAGGCCTGCACAATAAAGCGCCGTAGATTGGCTTGCGGGGCCTGCTCGGCAGGCACTTGCCACTGAAGACCGGGCAGGTAGCTGCTGTCGGTCTGGTTGAGCAAAAGCCAGTCGCTGAGCCGCTGGGCATGCGCAGGCGGCATGGCCAAAAAAGACCAAGGGATGACAACCCAGCATACCGAGACAGCCGATAAAACGGATTGAACCGAAGAAGCGCCGACCCGGGTCACAGGTTGCTTGCTCATGGCACGGATACTTGCATGGGCTGTTTGGGGGATGAGGACCAGGGTTGCAGACGCATGCACAGGCTAGCGGCCAAGCATTGGAAGGAGGCCACAACCTTAGCCGTGCCTGGCGAGCCGTCCCCACCAACGGCAAACCAGGCCGAAGGCAATGCGCTGCCGGGCAGGCCTTGTAGGTTGTCGGCTTGTATGCTTTCTTCAACCCACACAGCGCCCGGCACAGGCAGAATGGGCAATACCTTTGCCGGTGGCACCGCAACGCGGGCCCGGAGCTGCTCACGGATACCGAAGCGGTAACCGGGCATGGCGTCTCGCACGCGCTCAAAATCATGGGTGATCGTGATGTGGCTGTTGGAACTGGCGAAGGCGCTGTCAAGAACCCAGTCCCACTGGCTTGGCAAGCCAACGAACTGCACATTGCGCCAATCAGCCTGCAAACCGGCAGAGCCAACCACCCGTCCATTGGCAATTTTGAGGACCTCGCGGTTGGCCGAATACCACACCTCCACGGGTCCCCAGGGGCCGGGCTCCAGATAACCCAGAACCAGCAGGGCTGGCGGATAGCCCGACACATCTACCCGCAGGTAGCGAAAATCCGGGTTCAGCGGTGATGACAAATCGGGACCTGATGTGCCCGAGTAGGTGTTTGCAATCAGGCCCGCAATCGGCGAAGAGACTTTGGGAGCAGGAATACCGGTGCAGGCGGCAAGTACAGAGGACACAAGCGCCGTTAAATACCGGCTAAACGCAATCGGAATGGGGGGCATCCAGAAACACAAAAGCGCCCGAAGGCGCTTTGCGATGCTTTAATAAAAATTACTTGGTGCCGGTACCTGCCGTGGTACCCGAATTGGATTTGCTTTGCGAACCGGCAACCACTAATACCGTAGCTACACCGGCAGCAACGGTGGCTGCGGTCACACCACCAATGGCAGCACCAGAAGCGCCTGCAGCGCCAGCGCCTGCCGCTGTTGTACTGGTACCGGCAGCACCTGCAGCTGGAACAGGCGGACGCACGGCTTGTGCAGGGGAAGCACCCGAGGCCGGGGCAGCGGGACGCACAGCTGGCGCAGGAGCAGTACCCGAGGCTGGAGCAGCGGGACGAACAGCCGGTGCGGTCTGCGCGACTGCATGGGGTGTCTGGGCGAGCAACGCAGCGCCAGCAACAATTAAACTGGAAATCGAAGTTTTAACCATGAAAATCCCCTTTGAATCTGTGAAAGTGACTAAAGAATCTTTGAAAGTGACGGAAACACTGTATCACACTTGGTCAGGCCGCCAATCACAATAATGGTTAAAGATTCGGATGTCCATCGACATCCTATGTATTGGTCTATTACTTGCGACCACGTAGACTGTAAAAAAAAGCCCCGTGGCTAGGGGCTTTTAGGGGTCTTTGGCGGTCCGTATCGGAGTACCTAAAACCAGTTTTTGGCGGAAACGGAGGGATTCGAACCCTCGATGAGGCTCTACACCCCATACTCCCTTAGCAGGGGAGCACCTTCGGCCACTCGGTCACGTTTCCTGTCTCTGGCCGAGATTATTGCACGAGTTCTCTGGTCAATTCAGGCGGGGGACTGATCCAGGTCAAAGGCCTTGTGCAGGGCACGTACGGCCAGCTCCATGTACTTCTCGTCAATCACCACGGAAGTCTTGATCTCGCTGGTGGAAATCATCTGGATATTGATGCCCTCTTCGCTAAGCACACGGAACATCTTGCTGGCAATGCCCACGTGGCTGCGCATGCCGATTCCGACAATGGAGACTTTGCAGATTTTGGTGTCACCCACCACCTCTTGAGCCCCCAGGCCGGGCAACACCCGGGTTTTGAGCATGTCAACCGCCTTGGCAAACTCGTTGCGGTTAACAGTAAAGCTGAAGTCGGTTTTTCCATCCCGGCTGATGTTCTGGATGATCATGTCGACTTCGATATTGGCGTCTGCCACCGCACCGAGAATTTGGTGGGCGATACCAGGCTTGTCGGGCACGCCAAGTAACGAAATTTTGGCTTCGTCGCGGTTGAATGCGATGCCCGAGACTATGGCTTGTTCCATCTGTTCGTCTTCCTCAAAAGTAATCAGGGTGCCGGAGCTGGCCTCTTGGTTGATATCCATGTCCCACGGGGTAAAGCTGGAGAGTACCCGCAGCGGTACTTTGTATTTACCGGCAAATTCCACCGACCGGATTTGCAGAACCTTGGAGCCCAGTGACGCCATTTCCAGCATTTCTTCAAAGCTCACGGTGTGCAGGCGACGCGCTTCGGGCACCACGCGCGGGTCGGTGGTGTAGACGCCGTCGACATCGGTGTAGATCAGGCATTCGGCAGCTTTCATGGCGGCGGCCACCGCCACAGCGGAGGTGTCTGAACCGCCCCGACCCAGGGTGGTGATGTTGCCGTTGTCGTCCATGCCCTGAAAACCAGTGACGATCACCACCTTGCCGGCATTCAGATCGGCACGAACCCGGGCGTCATCGATCGACTCGATGCGGGCCTTGGTAAATGCGCTGTTGGTCCGTATAGGAACTTGCCAGCCCGCGTAGCTGACCGAGCCCATGCCTTCGGCTTGCAGCGCAATGGCCAGCAGTGCACTGGAGGCCTGCTCGCCGGTAGCGGCCAGCATGTCAAGTTCGCGGCCATAGGCGTCGCCCTGTTTGGCAGGTGCCAGCTCTTTGGCCAGGCCGAGCAGGCGGTTGGTTTCGCCGCTCATGGCGCTGGGTACCACCACCATCTGGTGGCCGGCACGTGCCCACTTGGCCACGCGCTTGGCGACATTGCGGATGCGCTCGGTCGAGCCCATCGACGTGCCGCCGTATTTATGAACGATCAATGCCATTGGGAAATAGGGAGGGAGGTTGATGCAAAGCCGTAGGATTGTACCAATGCAAGACCGCATGTTTTCGCTCGACAAAGCCCTGGCCGACTTTGAGGTGAATCTGGTGTGCGCGGCTGGTGCAAGCCGCAATCTGGTGCACCAGTTCCTGAAGTTGCGCGGTGCTGGGAACCACACCATGGCTGACCTTGAGCCAGTGGCGCAACAAGTTAGCCATGCGCAGCGGGCTCAAGCCTTGCAAGGCCACAATGGTCGGCGGTGTGCCAATGCGCACCAAGTCTTCTTGCGCCAGCTCGGTCAGCAGCGACTGAGCCCCGGCGGCATGGGCTGCGCTGCGGGCAAAGGTATCGCGAAACTGCGGAAACGCATCATCGAGCAACGGCAGCAGCCGGGCCCGGATGCGGTTGCGTGTGAATGCCTGGTTGGCGTTGCTGGGGTCGGTGACAAACGCCACATCTTGGTCTGTGAGCCACTGGCGCAAGGCAGCCTGACTTACCGAAAGTAGCGGGCGGTGGTAACGGATGCCGTCACGCTGCCAGGTTGCTGGCATGGCACTGAGGCCCGCCAGCCCGGCCCCCCGGCTCAAGGCCAGCACAAGGGTCTCGACCTGGTCGTCGGCGTGTTGCGCCAGTGCTATTGAATAAATAGCTGAATGTTCAATCTGTGATTGGTAAAAATCGTGAAAAGCCTTGTAACGAGTACGGCGGGCAGCGTCTTCAGGACTGTCCCCAGGAGCGGGTTTGGCATTGACATGCAAGACCGAGAGCGGCACCGCGATGCCTGCGCAAAAGGCACGGCAATGGGTCTCGAATTCATCAGCAGCCTGCTGCAGACCATGGTGCACATGAAGCGCATGCACCTGGCCTGGCCACTTGCGGGCACAGGCCAGCAGCAAGGCGGTTGAATCGGCCCCGCCGCTGTAGGCGACGGCGAGTGGAAAAGCCGGTGAAAAGGCATCAATGGCCTCTTCCAGGGAAATCGTCATGCAGACCCCGGCACCCGGGTTTACTTGCTGCTGGCTTTGGTGTCGGTAAAGCGGCCGTAACTTTGCAACCGGTCGTAGCGGCGATCAACCAGTTCCTTGACCTTGAGGTCACTGACCTGACGGTAGGCATCAACCAGGGCGCGCTTGAGAAAAACGGCCATTTGCTTGTGATCACGGTGCGCGCCACCCACAGGCTCGCTGACGATTTTGTCAACCAGGCCCAGCGCTTTGAGCCTGTGCGCGGTAATGCCCAAGGCGTCGGCGGCGTCTTGTGCTTTGTCAGAAGTTTTCCAGAGAATGGAAGCACAGCCCTCGGGGCTGATAACGGAATAAACGGAGTACTGGAGCATGAGCAACTGATCACACACCGAGATGGCAAGCGCACCGCCGGAGCCGCCCTCACCGATGATGCTGGTGATGATGGGCACTTCGAGTTGCGCCATTTCAAAAATATTGCGCCCGATGGCTTCGGACTGTCCGCGCTCTTCGGCATCAATACCGGGGTAGGCACCCGGCGTGTCAACAAAAGTAAACACCGGCAGTTTGAACTTCTCGGCAGTTTTCATGAGCCGCAGTGCCTTGCGATAGCCTTCGGGCTTGCTCATGCCGAAGTTGCGCAGCCCGCGCTCTTTGGTGTCGCGCCCCTTTTGCTGGCCCAGCACCATGCAGGGTGTGCCGTTAAAACGGGCCAGACCGCCCACAATGCTCAGGTCATCGGCGAAATGGCGGTCACCGTGCATTTCCACAAAGTCGGTGAAGATTTCGCTGATGAAATCCAGTGTGTAGGGGCGCTCGGGGTGACGCGCAATTTTGGTGATTTGCCAGGGGGTGAGGTCGCTGTAGACGTCTTTGGTGAGCTGCTGGCTTTTTTTGCTGAGTTGGTCAATCTCGGCCGAAATATCCACCGCAGATTCAGTCTGCACATAACGCAGTTCTTCAATTTTGGTTTCCAGCTCAGCAATGGGCTGTTCAAAATCGAGAAATGTTTTTTTTGCCATATATCTACCTTGTATCTACCTTGGGAAGTTCTCAGTAGGCCACGGGCTCCGGGTCGAGAGAGCGCCAAATATACCAAGTTGCCACGCTGCAGTAGGGCGCCCAGGCAGCGGCGACCTCACGGGCATCACTGCGGCTCACGGTATCGCCGGAAAAATAATTCTTGCTGATGCCGTTGATCAGGCCCACATCGTCCAGGGGCAACACATTGGGCCGCAGCATGTGAAAAATGAGGAACATCTCGGCGGTCCAGCGTCCAATGCCGCGAATACTGACCAGTTCGGCAATGATGGCATCGTCGTCCATTTCGGCCCAGGCTTTGACCTTGACCGCGCCGGTGTCGAAGTTAAGCGAGAGGTCTACCAGGTACTCCACCTTGCGGGCGCTCAAGCCGGCTGCGCGCATATCATCGACCTTGAGCTTGAGCACATTGGCCGCCGTCATCTTGCGCGGCAGCTTGGCAAAGCGGTCCCACACGGTTTGTGCCGCCTTGACAGAAATCTGCTGACCCACAATGCTGCGCGCCAAGGTGGTGAAGGCATCACCCCGGGTTTGTAACCAGACCTCTTCGTGCTGCGGGATCAGGCGCTTCATGACCCGGTCTTTTTTCATCAGGTGTTTGCAGGCTTCTTCCCAATACGCGGGTTTGGCCGCAGATGCAGGCGCGATCATTGCACAACCTCCCACGTGGTACCAGCCGCAGAATCTTTGAGCACTATGCCCTGCTTGAGCAAGTCATTGCGGATCTGGTCAGCCAGGGCAAAGTCTTTATCGCGCTTGGCTTGGGCGCGTGCCTGGATCTGCTCTTGAATGGCAGCGTCGTCAAGCAAGGCGCCGGATTGCAGAAACACCTCAGGCGAGCCCTGCAAAAGGCCCAGGCAGGCACCCAGGGATTTGAGCAGGCCAGCCAACTCGGGCGACCGGGTTTTGTTGAGCTCGGTGGCCAACTCAAACAGCACCGCCACGGCTTCGGGCGTGCCAAAGTCCTCGTCCATGGCAGATTTGAACCGGGCTGCGTGCACATTGAGCCAGTTGACCGGTGTTCTGGCAGGTGCAAGGCCAAGGAGTGCGGTGTACAGGCGTTTGAGTGCGCTGCGGGCGTCGTCGAGGTGAGCGTCGCTGTAGTTCAGGGCGCTGCGGTAATGGGCTCGAATAATGAAAAAACGAACGGTCTCGGCGTCATATTTGGCAAGAATTTCACGTATGGTGAAAAAGTTACCCAGCGACTTGGACATTTTTTCGTTGTCCACACGCACAAAGCCGTTGTGCATCCAGATCCGGGCCAGCGGTTTGTTGGACGCCCCTTCACTCTGGGCAATCTCATTCTCGTGGTGAGGAAACTGCAGATCTGCACCGCCGCCATGAATATCAAAACTTTCACCCAGCAACGCGCAACTCATGGCCGAACACTCGATGTGCCACCCGGGGCGACCCGCCCCAAACGGGCTGTCCCACTTGGCATCTGCGGGCTCTTCCGGCTTGGCGGACTTCCACAGAACAAAGTCCAGGGGGTCGTCTTTGTCGCCCAGAACGGCCACGCGTTCGCCAGCGCGCAACTCATCGAGCGATTTGCCGGAAAGCTTGCCGTAGCCGGGGAACTTTCTCACTGCAAAGTTCACATCACCGTCAGCGGCCTGATAAGCCAGGCCTTTGTGCTGCAGTGTCTGAATCAGGCTCAGCATGTGCGGCACATAATCTGTGGCGCGCGGCTCTGAGCCAGGGCGCTCAATGCCCAGGGCGTCGGCATCCTGATGCAGGGCACCCACCATACGGTCGGTCAGTGCGCGTATGGTTTCGCCATTCTCCAGTGCGCGTTTGATGATCTTGTCGTCGATGTCGGTCACATTGCGGATATAGGTCACGCGCAAGCCATTGACCTTGAGCCAGCGCTGCACCACGTCAAAAGCCACCATGGCACGCGCATGACCAAGGTGGCAAAAGTCGTACACGGTCATGCCACACACGTACATGCGTACATGACCGGGTTCGATGGGTGTGAAAGTTTCCAGCGCACGCGAAAGCGTGTTGTAGATGCGCAAACTCATGGGTTTTTTCCAGGGCGCCCGCTAATGAGAATTGCGGGGCATATTTTCAGTCTTCGGGGTGTCCATCCAAATCATTCTATCGGCTGCAAGCCACCCCGGGATCACACGCCGCTTCGGATATAGTTGCGGGATTAAAAAAGACAAATTTCTGTCCTTGCCGCAAGCCTTAAGTACACCAGACAGCCTTACCCTGTGCAAGCAGACCTGCCAGAGATTTCATGAAACACCCGCAATCCACAATTCTCGTTTTTTTACGCTGGCTTTTTTTGGCTTGCAGCCTGTCAGTCTCCCCCGTTTATGCTGACGACTACGCCGAAGTAAACCAGCTTGTTCGCGGCGGCAAGCTCAGCGAAGCGCTTAAAAAAGCAGACCAGTTCCTTGCAGGCAAGCCGCGCGACCCGCAAATGCGTTTCATCAAAGGCGTGATTCAACGCGACTCAGGCCAGCAGGCTGAGGCTATCAGCATCTTCACCAAACTTACAGAAGACTACCCCGAACTTCCCGAGCCCTACAACAATCTCGCCGTTCTCTACGCTGGACAAAACCAGTTTGACAAGGCTCGTGCGGCTTTGGAGATGGCGATTCGCACCAATCCGAGCTATTCCACCGCCCATGAGAATTTGGGCGATGTCTATGCCAAGTTGGCCAGTCAGGCCTATAACAAGGCGTTGTTACTCGATGGCAGCAACACCGCCGTTCAGCCCAAGTTGGCCCTGATCCGGGAACTCTTCAACCCCAATCTGAGCACCAACTCCACGGCCAAAGGTCAGCGCAACGTGGCAGTTGTTGCTTCTCAGACAGCACCTGCCACGACCCCTGTACCACCGCCAACACCTGCCGCCTCTGTCACACCGGCCAAGCCCTCACCCGCTGCTGTAGCTTCGCCCCCAGCAACTCCTGCCGCACCTGCTGCACCATCCCCTGCTGCAACCGCCGCCACAGTTGCGCCGGCAACTGCACCTGCCTCTGCAACCGCTGCACCTGCGGCAAAACCACCATCAACCGAAGCTCTGGAAAAGGACGTGAATGCCGCGCTTCAAGCCTGGGCACTGGCCTGGGCCAGCAAAGACATGAAGGGCTATCTGGGCGCCTATGCCAAAGAATTTGAAACCCCGGGCAAAGTCCCCCGCAGCGCATGGGAAGCAGAGCGACGCCAACGCATCACCAGCAAGAAAAGCATCAGCCTGAAGCTGGAAAATATCGCCATCAGCGTGACAGGCAACACGGCAACGGCTCAATTCCGCCAGGACTACAAGGCTGACGCACTGTCGGTCTCAAGCCGTAAGAGAATTGACTTCATCAAATCGGGTGACCGCTGGCTGATCATCAAAGAGTCCACTAGGAACTGATCCTTGCATGCGACCGATACAAGGCCTCGCCTTTTTTTTGCTGGTAACCGTGAGCGTACTGAGCTCGCTCCCTGCAAGCGCCAATCCGGTCAAGCAAGTCCGCGCGAAAGAGTCAACACCCCTTGTCGAGCCAAGCAATTCACCACAGGGCAATGCTGAAAACCGGCTGATTGAAACCTACCGCCTGATTGGTGCAGGTCAGACCCGGGAAGCACTGCTCAAAGCAGAGAAACTGGTCAACGATTTCCCGAATTTCCAACTCGCCCAGCTGGTTTATGGCGACCTGCTGGCTGCCAGATCCCGGCCGGTGCGTGTTGTGGGTGATGTACCGGGCAGCTTGGCCGCGGTAGCAGCGCCCGCCCTCAATGAACTGCGCGAGGAGTCGCGGATCCGGCTCAAGGCGCTGCGCGAGCGCCCACCACCGGACACAATTCCTTCGCACTTCATGTCGCTGTCTCCGCGCAACAAGCATGCGATTGCAGTGGATGCTTCACGCTCGCGCCTGTACCTCTTTGCCAATACGTCCGATGGGCTGCAGTTGGTTGCCGACTACTATATTTCTGTCGGCAAATCTGGTGTAGAAAAGTCAGTAGAAGGTGACTTGCGAACTCCGCTGGGGGTGTATTTCATCACCAGCAACCTGAACCCCAAATCCTTGACCGATTTTTATGGCTCCGGTGCCCTGCCGATCAGCTACCCCAATATGCTGGACACCAAACGGGGGAAAACCGGCAGCGGCATCTGGCTGCATGGCACGCCACCTGACCAGTTTTCACGTCCCCCGCTGGCCACCGACGGTTGCGTGGTGTTGGCCAATCCGGATCTGGAGACTTTGGTCCGCACCGTTGAGGTCCGCACCACGCCGGTGGTGATCGCGCCACGGCTGGAATGGGTGGCTCAAAACCATGTGAAAGCGAATCGCAAACCTTTTGAAGATGCCCTGACCGCCTGGCGCAAAGCCAAAACCAGCGGCAACCTCGATCGGGTGCTGCGTTTTTATTCTGATGACTTCAACAGCCACGGCAAAACCCTCCATGACTGGACGCCCGGCCTGCGCCAGGAGATCAGCAAGGTCAATGGACGGGGTATCCAGCTCAAAGACCTGTCTTTGCTGCGCTGGACTGATGCCGCAGACACCATGGTCGTCACTTTTGGCGAAGTGACAGACGGCACGCGGACCGGTCCGACCAAGCGCCAGTACTGGGCGCGGTACGGCAGCCAGTGGAAAATTTTTTATGAGGCAACCATCGGATGACACATCTATTCCCCACCCTTTTTCTCAAGCAGCTGTCTGGCGCTTTAATGATTGCAGTGCTGACGCTGCTGACCCCGTCAGCCCATGCGCAGAGCGCGGCACCGCGCGTGAAGCTATCGACCACCATGGGCGATATCGTGGTGGAGCTTAGCCCGGACAAAGCCCCGAAAACAGTTGAAAACTTTCTCCAGTATGTGGCTGACAAACACTACGACAACACCATCTTTCACCGGGTGATCGATGGCTTCATGATTCAGGGCGGTGGCATGGCGGCTCAAATGCTTGAGAAAAGAACCCGGGCGCCGATTCCCCTTGAGGCGCGCACTGGCCTGAAAAATGACCGCGGAACGATTGCCATGGCGCGTACCTCGGTGCCCGACTCCGCAACCGCACAGTTCTTCATCAATGTGGTGGACAACGCCATGCTCAACGCACCGCAGCCGGATGGACATGGTTACGCCGTATTCGGCAAAGTGGTTAGCGGCATGGACGTGGTCGATAAAATACGTGGTGTTCCGACCAGATCCATGGGCATGAACCAGAACGTGCCTCTAACACCTGTGCTCATCAACTCTGCAACCCTCCTGAAATAAACCATGAACAACCCCCAAGTAGAACTTCACATAGCCGATTTCGGCACCATCACCCTGGAGCTCGACCAGGAGAAGGCACCTGTATCGGTGACCAATTTCTTGAGCTATGTGAACAAGGGTCACTTTGACCGGACTATTTTTCACCGCGTCATTCCCGGCTTCATGATCCAGGGTGGCGGCTTTGAGCCCGGCATGTCACAGAAACCCAGCGACAAGCCCATCACTAATGAAGCCAATAACGGCTTGAAAAACAAGATCTACACCGTGGCCATGGCGCGCACCAGCGACCCTCACTCAGCGACCGCACAGTTTTTTATCAACGTGTCTGACAACGGGTTTCTGGATCACACCTCACCCAGCGCCCAGGGCTGGGGCTATGCCGTGTTCGGAAAAGTGATTGCTGGCACCGACGTGGTGGACAAGATTGCCGCCGTCAAAACCGGTTCCAAAGGTGGCCACGGCGATGTGCCCAAGGACGACGTGGTGATCGACAAAGCGGTTGCCCTGGCCTGACATGAGCTCAACTGCCAGCCCGCTCGCGGCGTTGGCAGCCCCCGGCCACTGGCGGGTGCTGGACTTTATCTCGGACCTGCACCTGCAGGCTGCTGAGCCCCAAACCGTGCAGGCCTGGCAGCAATACCTGGCTCGCACCCCGGCTGACGCGGTGTTTATCCTCGGTGACCTGTTTGAAGTCTGGGTGGGGGATGATGTGCTGGATGTGCCTGGTTTTGAGGCCGAATGTGCACTCACCCTGCACACCGCAGCGCAACGTTGTGCCCTTTTTTTCATGCATGGCAACCGGGATTTTTTGCTCGGTCAGTCGGCTGCCCGGGCCTGTGGCATGACCCTGCTGGACGACCCCTGCACACTGCGCTTGGGGATTGAAAAAATTGTCTTGAGCCACGGTGATGCCCTTTGCCTGGCCGACACCGATTACATGCAGTTCCGTGCGCAGGTTCGCAACCCGTCCTGGCAACAGGCTTTTCTTGCTAAACCGCTGGTTGAACGGGTTGCACTTGCCCAAGGTCTGCGTCAGCAAAGCGAGGCACGCAAACGCAGCCAGGTGGTCTACGCCGATGTCGATACGCATGCGGCATTGGATATGCTCAACACGGCCCAAGCCAGTCAGATGATCCATGGGCACACCCACAAACCAGCTGACCATGTTCTGGCGGATACAAACGCAAGGCCCAATTCCGGACTGGCAGTCAAGCTGACTGGTAGCCTGATCCGACGCGTGCTGAGCGATTGGGATGCGACTGCCAGGCCGGCCCGTCTGGAAGTGCTGCGCCTGGTTCTGGACAACCCAGGCGGGCTTGCCAAAACCATGCGCATCCCGCTTCAAGCCGCAGGCTGAGCCCCCCCTCAGCTCACCCTCACCCTAACCATAGGGCTGGGTTAGCCGCGAAGCAAAACCCGTAATACCGCCTGCAAGCGCCTGGTGGTGTCCGCATCGGCCGCAGCGGCCAATACCCGGGCAACATCCTGGCCCCAAGTCTGCACAGGCGGCGGATCGTTGCGACGTGTCAGCAACTTCAATTGCAGCGCGCGACGTGCCTCCAGATGGGCAGCAGGTGTAGGCAACTCTGAGGCCATTTCCAGCCGCAATAAAGACTCTGCGGCTTCGCCAGTCGGGGCTGCACCGATGGCTTGCATCCAGACCGTCCGCAGTGCTGCCGTAACCCGCGAGCCCAGAGCCTGCTGTGTGGGTACATCTGCGGTATTGCGCTGTTCCCAGGCGTGCAGCAACTGGGTGAGGGATTCGCCATGGCTTTGCGCAGCAAGCTTGCGCAAAGCCAGCTGGGCTTGTTCCATGGCATCACGTTGGGCGCGAAAAGCGGCCTCACCCAGACGCGGCAATTCTTTGCCCGCCGTAACACCGCGACCAAAGCCAGGCGCGTTGTCACGTCCAGCAGGCCGAGCCCCTGCCCGTGCACCGGCACGTTCGCCGGATCGATCATTGGAGCGCTCCTGAGATCGTTCATGAGGACGTTGGACGGGACGACCGCCACGTCCTGTGGGTGCTGGCTCGGCCTTTTTCATGCCTGGGCGATCATCGCCTCGAACCGCCAATACCGGTTTTCGCGGTACCACGGCCACCGGCTTGGTGGCCTCTTCCTGAACAGCCTCAACAAGCGGCGCTTCCCCCGCGCCGGAATTATCGGGCGCTGAAGCGTCAGCTGCGGAAACATTCGCCCTGGAGTCATCCGCAGCGGGCGACTGGGCAGACAAGGCGGCTTCAAGAGCCGCCATAGCAGCTCGAATGGCCGGCATGTCAGCACTGGCGTTGGCCGCCTGCAGGGCTTTGGCCGCTTGCATGACTTCACGATCACGCCCGCTCACGGCTGCTTGGGCTTTTTCACGCTCTGCGGTTTTTCGGTTAAAGGCCTCGTCTATGGGTTTGCGAAACGCGTCCCAGAGCTTTTGCTCCTGCCGCCTATCTATAGGTATCTGGTGGGCCTCGGCCTGCCAGCGCTGTTGCAGGACACGAACCCCATCGATATGCAACACTGACTCGGCACCCAAGGCCTGGGCTTCTGCAATCATGGCCTGGCGGTTGAGCAAGCTCTGCTGCTGAAGCGCGACCAGGGGGGCGGCTGCCTCATCAATCGCAGATCGCCACAAGGGTTGCAACTCGGCCAGTGCTTTTTCACCCATGTGCCCGCTATCGCGCCAACGGTCGCCGAATTGAAGCAGCACCCGATGAAAGCCCTTCCAGTCATTGTCTTTGGCCGTCCGGTTGTCTGCCGCCCAGGTTTTGAGCTCTTCAATCAGGGCCAGACGGGTTGCGCGGTTCTCAGCCGACTCGGCCTTGATTTTCTCTAGCCAGGTTTCGACCACCTTGTAGGCCTCGTTGCAAGCCTCATCAAAGCGCTTCCACAGGGCGTGGTTGGGCACACCGCCCTGGTCGGTGAGTTTCCATTGCTCACGCAGGCTGCGCAGGGCCTCCTGAATTTTTCGCCCACCCAGAGCCTGGCCTTCGGGCCGCTTGAGCAGACCTTCAGCCTTGGTAACCAAAGCCTCGCGCAGCTGGTCGGCGCGCCAGCGCTGCCAGCCTTCAAGCTCTCCAGCCGCCGCCAGAGCCGCATGGGCCTGGCTTTCCAATTTGTCATCAATGTTACGGCCGAACTCCTTCAAGGCGTTACGCAGGGCTGCTGCTGCTCCGGCACTGGCCTTGCCATGACCTTCTGCAATTTCAAGCTCCAGTTTTGAGAGCACTTCACGTACGGCCTCTGTGGCTTTGAGACGGATTTCAGGATCAATACGTGGTTTTTTCGGGGCCGGCGCAGCCTCTGCAGGTACACCGCGCAGGACACGTAACTCGTCAGCCCAAACTGGCACCGGGGGAAGCACAGCAGCGGGATCGACTGCCGCTGCTACGGCTATGGCCAAGGCACTGTCAAAGGCGTCCCATACCACCAGCAATTGTGTACGTGAAGCATCGAGCAAGGGCGGGAACTTGGCGTCGACACTGGCCCAATTGGTGTCAGACAGCAGACCTGTGGCCTGGGATTGCCAATGCTCGATATCGCTGCGCAAGGCGTCCCAGACCGCCTGGGCATCCCGCCAGGGCTTTGTTGACAACACTTCAACGCGCTGGGCCAGCAAAACAGCCGCCTCACGCTGAACCTGCACGCGATGTTGCAAGTCTTCAATGACCTTGATCCGGTCTGCCAGTTGCGCCTTGAGGTGGCTCAGCGGCTCTTTGCTCAGGGGAGCACCAGCCTTCGCTGCATCGCGCTGCCAGGCCATGGCATCGGCCACATTGAGCTTGGTGGTGTCGAGCAGCACCTGTGCCTTGAGCGCCCACTCGGCGGCCATGAGCTCCTGGACTCGGGTTCGCTTGATTTCGTCAAGTTTTTGACGCAAAGGTTTGACCGCGCCCTTGTCCTTGACGCTGAGCTCCTTGAAGACTTCCTGCATCTGCTCAGGCGTGGGGTCAGTGCCCAGCCATTCGCGCACGCGCGCAGCCCGCTCGCCAGAGGTGGCTGCTGAAAACGCGCCTCCAGTAAGTTCATCCAGGTTTTGGGTATCGGAATTTTTTGCAGGGGCAGTCGTCACGGCGCAGACTCAGTCATGTAAAAAAGGGAAAGAAGAAAAGAAACGGTAAAGTTTTCAGGAAAGCGCATTTTCGCAGCGAAACAGCAGCAGCCGCACTGGCTTTGCAGTTATTTGATGCAACTGGCTAATTTGCACTGATATTGAGCTGCACCCTAGGGACCCAGGGAGAATCAGCTGCGCCTGCTTGACCAACCGAGGATGGCACGCTGAGGTAAAGCCGGTCATCGGCCACCTTCTGACCCAGATAGGCCTTGACCAACAAACTTCGCTGCAAAGCCAAGGCGCGCATCTGCTCTTCGGACGCCACAATGCTGGCCAGGAGCAGCGCTTCCATCTCCTGGGTTTCCAGGTCTCGGGTCAGGCCGATCAGATTGCGCGGTTTGGCGATGTCGGAGCGACGGTAAACCCTTTTGACCAGGTCGGGAGGGTCGGCTTCTGTCAGCACTGTCAAGGCAGAATTTTGCCCAGCAGTCGACTGGCGGCGTTTCTCCCCTTGCAACATGACTTCAAGGCGCTCCCGCTTGAAGGCCTCCCGCTCATCCACCAGGCTGGCATAGCCGGCTATGGAGAGCCGCAGAGCGGGCCGCTCAATCAGGACTTTGGCCACCTCGTCCAGACTTTGCAGGGCCGCGGGACTTAGCTCCGCACTACCCGGGGCAAAGTCAATTTGTCCGAGTTCTTTATCCCCGCCGCTGAACATCCTGGCCAGCAAGCTGAACGGCGCGGTAATCGCTTTGCCGATCAGGTTGAGCACGCCTTTCCAGAGGATAGGCCCTATCTCGAACTCCGGGTCGTTGATGGAGCCGCTCAAGGGAAGATCTATGTCGATCACACCGCGTCGATCCGCCAACAGGAGCGCCGCCAGTTTGACCGGCAGGTTGGCCACAGACGACTCCACCCGGTCACCAAACTTGAGTTGATTGAGAACGATCTTATTGGTCGCCACCAACTGACCGTCGGGCTTGATGAAGTAGGAAACATCCACATCGAGCTTGCCCTGCTCAATTCCATACCCAGCAAATTTGATGGCGTAGGTCGATAGGGGGGGTAACTCAAGATCACGAACCTTGCCCTTGATGTCCAGCGACAGGGGTCTGGACAGGGGATTGATCTTGCCAATAATTTCCAGCGATCCACTGCCTTCAGCCTGCCCGCGCAACTCCAAGTCAGCCAACTGGGGCACGCCTTGAACTTCACGGGAGGAAAATGCACTGAGCTTGCCCGTCAGGGCGGTCAAGTTGGCGGTGTAATTGGGTTTGACGAAACGATCAGAAAACACCACTTGCCCATTGACCAGCCTCACAGCTCCGATGTTGATGATCGGCTTGGGTTGCGATTCTGGTTCCAGCGTCGGTTGCGCCGTCGGCATGCTGGTGGACACCCCAGCGACCTTTGGCCTCACGATGTCCTGCAGGTTGAAGCGGCCGGTCTCATCGATCGACAGACGGGTAAAAAAATCAGTGATGACGGTTTCGCCCACCCCAAGCCGGGTGGCTTGGCCAGGTTTGAGCGCAAGTTCGAGACCTCCCAAGGTCAGTGACTTCCAGCTCAGCAACTCACCGACCAGCGTTTCAGCAGCCGGATTCGCAAGCGCACTGTTAACCCGCAAATCCTCCAATCCGGCATCGGCACGCAGCCACAATTCCAGTCCAGCAGGTGTGATGTTAAGCGCCATGTCACCGGCCAGACTGGCCAGCGCACGCACCCGGCTGATGTTCAGGGCTGTTGTGAGATAGGGACTCAAGGGATGCAAGGGGACTTGCGCCAGCTTGATCTTGCCCTGCATAGAAAACGGGCTGCTGCCAAGAGTTCCCTGGTACGCCAACTGCCCTGGGTCGCCACGGATCCCGTTCACGCGAGCAGAAACATTGAGCACACCGGGTCTGGTGCCCGAGGGAGAAAAGTCTTTCAGTTGCGCATTGACGTCCTGTACCTGCACGGAAACCGGACTTGGCGAGGCCAGGTCTTCAAACGCAATCCTGCCGTCGCTGAGGCTGGCATCCACGAGCAACAGGGTCCAGGGTTGCGCTTGCGGCGCAGCAGCTTTATCCGCTGTAGCCGCTGGATCAGCTGTTTGAGGCGATGCACGCCAGCGCTCGACCATCCAGCTTCGGTCGCTTTCGCGAATGACTTTGAACTGCGGTTGGGTCATCGTCATGAGACCCACCACCACGCGCTTGCCAGATACATCAATCTGGGTATTTGACAGCTCCAGTTGCCTGATGGAAGCCAAGGGAGAAGCCTGTGCGTCCGCTGCTTTAGCCTTGCCGGGAAGATCATTTGACAGACGAATTTGTTTCAACGTGAGCGACTTGACCAGAACCTGAATACCCTGATCAGACCAAGCAGCAGTGAGAGTGGAATTCAGGTCGCCCGAGAGCTGTGGGATCAAAAATTGGCGCAAATAAGGTTGGGCCAGGGCCAGTGGCAAAGCACTGAGCGTTAAATCCACCTTGCCGCTGGTCTGATCGGTTTCTCCGGCAAATGTCATGTCAGCCGCTTTTTCTCCTTCCAGACTCAGGGTGCCGGTAAATTTCAGGGGCTGTTTGGCGGGCCCAAGCAGCGGCCAGACCAAGTCCGTGGCCTCCAGGTTGATGGCGCGGGCAGCAATTCGGGCCATGGGCCGGGTGGTGTCATCGGTAAAACGCAGCGCACCGCCCTGGACCACGGCTTTGGCAAGTTCAAAATGCCAGGCCGATTGGGCTGGTTCAGCCGGTTTGTCTGACTTGCTTGCTGGCTTTGCTGTGGCCTTGGCATGTGGGGCAAACTTGGCATCTGCTTGACCTTGAGCCGGCATGTCCATAAACCGTCCGTCGCTGTGGCGATGAAGCGTGATCACCGGGGCGGTGAGCTCGGCCAGGGACAACTTCAGGCTGTGCTCCAGGGGCCGGGCGTCGTCGACCACCAGTTTGAGGGCTTCAAATGATGCAAGCACCGGGCCGGCTTGTGTAAGCTTGACCTTGCGTGCCACCAGGGTGCCGGATAGCTTGAGCGAGG
>JBILKC010000003.1:0-26852 GCA_044376885.1 Hylemonella sp.
GCGGGCTGTGGTTACCCACCCGAAAATCGATGTCATCGTGGAATGCACCGGCAACCCGGTGGCTGCAGTCGATCACATTCTGGAGGCCTTTGCACATGGCAAGCATGTGGTTAACGTTACCGTGGAAGCCGATGCCTTCTGTGGCCCGCTGCTGGCCCGCAAAGCGCATGATGCAGGGGTGGTGTATTCACTGGCATTTGGCGACCAACCGGCCCTGATCTGCGACCTGGTTGATTGGGCCCGCACCTGTGGTTTTCCCGTCGTCGCCGCGGGGCGGGGCCACAAATGGCTTCCGCATTTTTCCCAATCCACGCCCGAGACGGTATGGGGTCACTATGGCCTGACACCCGAGCAGGCTGTGCGTGGTGGCTTGAACCCGAAAATGTTCAACAGCTTTCTTGATGGCTCCAAGCCGTCTATTGAGTGCACGGCAGTGGCCAATGCCACCGGCCTGACTGTTCCCAGCAATGGCCTGCTCTACCCGCCGGCCAGCGTGGAAGACATTCCATTTGTCACCCGCCCGATTGCTGAAGGTGGCGTACTCGAACGCAAAGGCATGGTGGAGGTGATTTCTTCCCTGGAAGCCGATGGCCGGAAAATTCCCTACGACATTCGCATGGGTGTCTGGGTCACGGTAGAGGGCGAAACCGAGTACGTCCGCAACTGCTTTGAAGAGTACAACGCCCACACCGATCCGAGCGGTCGCTATTTCACGCTGTACAAGCGTTGGCATCTGATTGGTCTGGAAGTGGGTGTATCCGTGGCTTCGGTGGCTCTTCGCGGTGAGCCTACCGGGGTGGCTACGGGCTGGAATGCCGATGTGGTGGCCACTGCCAAACGCGACTTGATGCCCGGCGACATGCTCGATGGCGAAGGGGGCTACACCGTGTGGGGCAAACTTCTGCCTGCCGCGACATCCTTCAACATGGGTGGTTTGCCGCTGGGACTGGCCCACAGCTGCAAAGTGATCAGGCCGGTCAAGCAAGGCCAAAGCCTGTGCTGGGCCGATGTGGCCTTGGACACCTCCACCCATGCCTGGAAAATTCGCAACGAGATGGAAAAAATGTTTGGAGCAGCTGCATGAATCTGGCATTTCTGGGTATCGGGCTGATGGGCTTTCCGATGGCTCGTCGCCTGTGCGAGGCGGGTCATACCGTTCATGTGTGGAACCGAAGCCGTGACAAAGCCGAACGCTTGGTCGCTTTTGGCGCGACCGTGCATGAAACGGCCGCTCAGGCCATTGCGAACGCAGAACTGGTCATCACCATGCTGGAAAACGGCGATGTGGTCGAAGACGTTATTTTCACCTCTGGCGCGGCCCGGGCCATGAAACCCGGCACGGTGGTGGCGGACATGTCGTCCATCAAGCCTGCACAGGCACGTCAGCATGCCATGCGGATGGGTGAAATGGGGATCGGCCATCTGGATGCGCCCGTTTCGGGAGGAACCATTGGTGCTGACCAAGGCACACTGGCCATCATGGTCGGCGGCGAGATAACAAGCTTTGAATACGCGCGTTCAGTGCTCCAGGCACTGGGCCGGCCAACCCATGTCGGGCCCAGTGGAGCCGGGCAACTGGCCAAACTGGCCAACCAGATGATTGTGGGCATCACTATCGGTGCTGTGGCCGAGGCCCTGCTGATGTGTGAAAAAGGTGGCGCTGATATGGCCAAGGTCAAAGAAGCCATCACGGGCGGCTTTGCCGACAGCCGGATTTTGCAGGTGCACGGGCAACGCATGGTGGAGCGCGACTTTGCGCCGCGTGCGCGCATGAGCGTGCAACTCAAGGACATGCGAAACGCCCTTTCAACCGCCGAAGAAATCGACTTTGACGCACCCATAACGCGCCTGTTTGAGCAGCTTTATGCCTCTGGCATCGCGCAAGGCCTGACTGATCTGGACCACTCCGGCCTCTTTGTGGAGTTGGCGCGGCGCAACGGCATGAAGTAGGCACTATCGCGCAGGCCAGATCAACTGCCCTCTAGCATTTCGGAACCGTCCCGGATGCGGTGCATGCCTTGAATAGGAACGGCCCAGACCAGTCCATCACCAAATTTGCCAGTGGTACAGGTTGAGATGATGGTTTTGCGAATTTCTTCGACCATGTTGTCGTCGGCGAGCACACACACCATGACTTTTGGGGTGTAATCCGTCAATTCTTCTTTCACAGTTCGCTTGCCGAGCGCCGCCGGGGCGGTAAAGCCCTCGGCCTTGGTCATGGTCAAACCGGGAAAGTTTGGAATAGCGCGCAGCGCTTCGCGCAGTCTCGGTAATTTTTCAATACGAATAATGGCTCTGATTTCTTTCATTTTTTTCCTCAATCAGTTAAGTCAAGCTTCTTCTGTTTTCTCTTCAAACCAACGATACAACACTGGCACCAGCAGCAAAGTCAGCGAGGTAGATGAAAACAACCCGCCAATCACTACCACGGCCAAAGGACGTGTCACCTCTGACCCCGGGCCATCCGAGAACAGCATGGGAATAAGCGCCAGCAGCGCCACCATGGCGGTCATCATCACCGGTCGAAAGCGGTGAATACAACCTTCCCGGATGGCCTCGTCAGTATCCATGCCATGATCACGCTGCTGTCGGATAAAACTGACTAAAACGACACCGTTGAGCACGGCAATTCCCCACAGGTTGATGAAACCCACCGCAGCCGGCACGCTTAAATACTCTCCACTGATCGCAAGAGCCACCAGGCCCCCGATTGCCGCCAATGGCAGAACCGTAATTACCAGGGTGGCATAGCGAACTGAGCCAAAAAGCATGAACAGCAGGAAGAAAATAGCCAGAATAGTGATCGGGATGATGATTGCCAAGGTTCCAATGGCGCGTTCCATATTCTCGAACTGCCCACCCCAGACCAGGTAATAACTTTCAGGCAACTTCACTTCGCGCTCAATACGTTGACGAGCCTCGGCAACAAAACCACCCAGGTCTCGACCCTGTACGTTGACACCGATCACCAGCCGGCGCTTACCTCCCTCCCGGCTGATCTGGGCTGGACCATCACTCAGGGTAATTTCAGCCAGGTCGCGCAATGGAACGATGGCACCCGTTGGTGCACGCAACACCAGGCTAGAAATGGACTCCACACTTGAGCGATTTTCTGGCGGCAGTCGGACCACCGCGTCAAAACGACGCTCACCCTCAAACACCTGAGTCGCTACCTTGCCCTGAACGGCAATCTCAATCAGGGCGTTGACGTCTTCCACGTTGATCCCGTAACGGGCGATATTGTTACGGTCAATACGCACGGTTAAATACTCCTGACCGCTGACGCGTTCAACGCGCAGATCGGTAGCCCCATGTGTTGCCATGAGGGCTGAAGCAATGGCGTCTCCCGCCTTGCGCAGCTCCTCCAGGTCGTCACCAAAGATCTTGACGGCCACCTGAGAGCGAACACCAGAGACCATTTCATCGACTCTGGCTGCAATGGGCTGGCTAATGGCAATTTCCACCCCGGGCAGAAATTTCAGTTTGTCCCGGATTTCGTTGGCAATGTCATCCTGGGTGAAACCCTTGCGCCACTCATCCTTGGGCTTGAGCACCACTATCGGGTCTGACTCATGGGGCTGCCCGGGATCAGCGGCCGATTCACCCCGGCCCAGTCTGGACACCACGGTGGACACTTCAGGCACGGTCTTGATGGCTTTAAGTGCCTCGGTTTCGAGCTTGATGGACTCGGTAATCGAAATTTTTGGAACCCGCACAATCACCGGCGTGATCGAGCCCTCCTGCATCGTTGGAATAAATGCAGTACCCAAAAAAGGCACCAATGCAAAGCTGCCGAGCATGGCCAGCAAAGCGCCAGCAACCACTTTTCGCGGGTGCAACATGCACCAGTCGAGCATGCGCAAATAAGGTACCTTGAGCTTTCGCAAGAGCCAGGTGTCATGCTCTGCACCGCCCTTCAGTATGAAACTGCACAGCATGGGCGTCATGGTGAAGCTCAAGACCAGAGAAATGGTCAGTGCAATCGCAATGGTCAGGGCCAGCGGCGCAAACATTTTGCCCTCCATGCCCTGCAGGCTCAGCAGCGGTAAAAACACCAGGATGATGATGCCCACGCCATAGAGCACCGGCTTGCCTACCTCGGAGGCCGCCTCCAGAATTACCCGGGGCTTGGACTTGCCAACGTTGGCAGGGTCACCCAATTTTGCGAAGGCGTTTTCTACCACCACCACGGCACCGTCCACCATCAGACCAATGGCAATGGCCAAGCCGCCCAAGGACATGAGGTTAGCACTCAGGCCGATGCGGTTCATGACAAGAAAAGTGAGCAAGGGAGTCAGGACCAGCGTGGCCACCACAATGACACTGGAGCGCACATCACCTAGAAAAACAAACAGAATGATGACCACCAGAATTACGCCTTCTGCAAGCACCTTGGCCACTGTTTTCATGGCGGTATTGACCAGATCGGAGCGGTCGTAAAACGGTACGATTTGCAATCCATCAGGCAGGATCTGCTTGTCATTGATCTCGGCTACACGGGCTTTGATTCGCGTCACGATTTCGCGCGCGTTACCACCCCGGATCATCTGGACGATGCCAGCGACCGACTCGGTTTCACCGTCCTTGATGATGGCCCCCTGACGAACCTCAGAGCCAAACTGCACACTGGCCACATCTTTCACATAGACCGGTGTTCCCTGAAATTCCTTCAAAGCAATGTTGCCCACGTCTTCCAGCGAGGCAATCAGGCCCACACCCCGTATGAGGTATTGTTCGGAGAGGGCTGGCAATGCGCCGCCCGATGAGTTGGCATTGTTGCGCGCTACAGCCCCGAAGACATCCTGCAAACTCAGACCGTAATAACGCAAGCGGTCCGGATTGACCTTGACCTGGTACTGACGCGCATAGCCACCCTGGCTGTTGATATCGGCTACTCCCATGATAGAGCGCAACATGGGTCTCACTACCCAGTCCTGCACCTCGCGTCGTTTGCGCAGCTCTTCTTCGGATAGGGGCTTGAGCTTGCCATCGGCGCCTCGGTCGTCCTTGTTCTCCAGGGTGTATTGGTAAACCTCACCCAGGCCAGTAGACACCGCACCCAGAACTGGCGAAATACCAGAGGGCATGCGTTGCGTCACTTCAATCAACCGTTCCAAGACCAGTTGACGGGCAAAGTAGACATCGGTTTTGTCGGTAAATACCAGCGTGATGAGAGAAACGCCATTGCGGTTGAGCGAACGCATTTCAACCAATCCCGGTAAGCCAGTCATGGCAATTTCGATTGGTGCAGTGATAAAGCGCTCGATCTCGGTCGGCGGGCGACCCGGGGCTTCTGTAGCCACTTGGACCTGCACATTGGTCACATCAGGAAAAGCGTCTACAGATAATTTTTTGACGGCAAAAATTCCTGCCACCAAAAATACGACACACATCACTGCCAGCAAAACCCGTTGCTGCAGTGACCAGCGGATCAGGCCTGCAATCATTTAGGGCTCCCGGCCTGGGCTGATGAAGGGCCAGAGCTGCTGGTGAGCAACCGTTGTACCCGGTCATTGTTGAGATGAAATCCGCCGTTGGTGATGATCGTTTGCCCAGCAGTCAGGCCTTTGATCACGGGGCGCATGCCATTCACAGCCGCGCCCAGTTCAACTGGCGTCAGGCGAAATGTATTGAGCATGGTTTGTACAAAGACGTGATCACGGTCGTTCTCCCGAACCAAGGCAGTCGCGGGAACCACGGCTACTTTTTTGGTAACACCTGAGATGCGCAGATTGGCCAGCATCTGGGGCTTGAGCTCACGTTTTGCATTGTCCACCTGTGTTCGAATGGCAACCGTTCGGGTCTCAGGCTGGATGGTGTCACTCACAAACACAACTTTGGCCTTGAAGGTCTGGTCAATCGCAGGAACTTCAATTTCAACTGACTGGCCTTTTTGAACGGACCGTGCCGCTTGTTCCGGTAATGCTCCAACCACCCAGACATTGGAAAGGTTGGCCACGGTGAACAGTTGGTCTCCAGGTTGAACCACCTGGCCCTGACTGACCTTACGCTCAATCACCACACCACCCAAACGGGAAGTCAAGGCGGCTTCGGAGTGAAGGATGCCCTGACTACGCAGCTTCTCTATGGCCGCCGCCGGCAAGCCGATCAAACGTAGCTGGTCTTCGGAAGCCCGCGACTCGGCACGTGAAATCGAGAGTTCGGTTTCCCTGCGCTGGAGCTCCGCCGAACCAATCACATCGGCCTGGATCAGTTGGCGTGCACGGTCAACACCGCGCTCTGCCATGGACTGATTGGCATTGGCGCGAAGGAACGCCAGTTGCAAAGTGGTCAGCTCCGGGCTACTGACTTGCGCTAGTGTTTGTCCAGCTTTGACCTCATCGCCCAGCTCGGCCAGAACCGCTGTAACCCGGCCGGTCACTGATGCCCCAATCCGGTTGACCAGTGTTTCATTGGCTTCTATACGGCCCGGATGCTCCTGCACAACGGCCATTTCGGTCAGTTGGACTGGGCCGGTTTTGTAGTTGACTGCCTGCTCATCGGTAACCGAAACCACCAACGGGTCTGTGCTTGAAGGTGCCGCTGAGGCCGATGGGGCTGCAGACGGTTTGGCAGCGGTTGTCGGGTCTTTGCTGTTGCAGCCAGCCAGCATAGATGCAGCAAGGGCAGATGCCAGCAGTGCGAAAGGAATTGTGAATTTCATGAGTGGTACCTTCGGAATCAAAGTTTGTCGTCGGCATATCTGCCGGAAAGGAATTCGAGTTCAATACGTGCAACTTGAACCTGGTAGCGGGCGTCCAGCAGGTCGGCCCGTACACTGCGTAACACACGTTGGGCATCGAGCACATCCAGAATGCCGCGCTCGCCAAATCGGTAGGCCGCCTGTGATACACGCAAAGCGGCTTCCGCCTCTCTTAAAGCGCCCTGGCCAAGTGCCTCAACCCGCAGGCGCGCCATCTCCAGCGACTTCCAGGCCAGCAAGACCTGTTGACGGAGTTCAGCCTGCCGGCCGTCCAGGCGCAGGCGGACGCGTTCGATCTCCACTTGTGCCTCGGCAATCGGCCCCGAGCGCTGATCCAGCAGCGGGATCTGGACATTCACACCCAATATGCCCTGCTTGACTTCGGGCTGGGTGAGTTCGCTGTAGCGCAACTCCACACCAGGCCAACGGCTAGAGCGGGCCGATTGCAGCTGTGCCTGTGCCCGGTCAATGGAGCCGCGCAAGACTTTCAATTCAGGGTTGTCCGACAAGGTCAGGCGTTGTAACTCTTCCAGTCCGTACTGGCTGGCATCCCCACCCAGTCTTTCCTGCAAGCTCCAGCGGGCGGGTAGCTGACCGGCAGCTAGCCGGTTGAGGGCCAACATCGCCTGTTCAGCCTGAAGCACAGCGTTTTGTTGTCGTTGCCGTGCATTGATGATCTCGGCATCGGCCTTGATGATTTCATAGCGTGGTGCCTCGCCGATCTCCACCCTGAGCCGGACACGCTCGCGCACCTGCTCAAGCAAGTTCACAGCGTCACTGGCTGCTGAGGCTTCATCCTGACGCAACAAAAACTCATAAGCACGCAGCTGAATTTGTGCTACCAGCTCGTTGCGCGTGAAGGCAATTTGAAATTCGCTGTTGCGCTCGAGCGAACGTGCAATTCCCACTCGGGCTTCGCGAATTGCAGGGTTTTCGATCAACTGGGAGACAGCCCAGCCATTGACACGCCCAGGGGAGGCAGCGGGCAACCGTGCAGTGTTTTCACCACCGTTCAATTCCAGACGGGGGTTGGGCAATGCACCAGCACTTATGACGCCCGCAGCAGCCTGGTCGCGCGAGCGCTGGGCCAGCTGCAAGGCAGGGTTGCTGGACAGCACGGCACTGACTAGGCCCGAAATCGTGAAGACCTTGACGGACGTGTCAGTCTGTACGGGCAAAGCTGACGTTTGTGCCTTTAACCCAACTAAGGGAATCAGCGCAAGACATACGCCACAACACTGCATTAAAAACTTGAATTTCATGGATATAACTCTCAACAGCGAACACTGAAGCCCCGGATTGGATTAATTCGGGTAGCAAGACTATGGTAAGGGAAGCCGGAATCTAGGCTGAAAGGCGCGGCGGGCGAAGCAAGGGGGGGTGAAATGCTTGCAAGAAACGTGGATGCAGTTTCTGGGAGATGTTCGAATGGTCTTGGAAAAAACCAATGGCCGCGCTGGCCGGTATTTCTCCGTCCACCAAGTTGTTGCTCTCCAAATCGGGCTGCGATTTGCAATCCGGGAGATGATCCGTGCTCTTAGTAACAAAACTTATCGGTTGGGCAGGCTCTCTGTCCTGTACCAGGAGCTGTACCGGGGTCTCGGGAAGCACCGGCGTTGTCATGGACTGTGCTGGCTGAAGCAGAAACAGCGCAGACGCCAAGAGTGCTAACAATGAGGGTCTGCAGGATCTGCTCAGGAGCGAACTGAGGAGGAGTAATGTGGGAAAAATTGATTTCACACACGAATTAAGCCATCAAATCCTTAGCCTGATTCGCATTGGGGGATTTGTCACGCCGCAGGGGCATGGGCAACTTGATGCGCCAACTGAACCAAACTAAGGTCACATCCCGCAGGGCCCAGCAATGACAAGCCCAAAGGAGCGCCCTGGCGATGACCCAAGGGCATGGAGAGATGCGGAAAACCACTCAAGCCGGCAATGCACAACATTTGTATGGAACGGTTGCGGTAGCTCTCCATCGTAGAACCATCGTCACTGCACAACGGTGCAATGTCCGGCATGGTAGGCAGAACCAAAACGCCATCGTCGCCCAGCAGTTCAGCGAGATGAGCCTTGAAGCGCTCCCTAAATGCCACAGCGGTTTCAAACTGTAAGTCGGTTACGCCCTTGGACCATTGAAACCGCTCAGCCACCCCAGGCCCCAGCGGCGGTTTATATCGCTCAATTAGGGGGCCATCAACCATCCAGGCTTCACGGCCCTGGATGTACCTGAAGGCCCAGTACATGGCATCAATATCATCCAGTACGACCTGGGTAATTGCTGAAGGCCCCAGAACAGCCTCAACCCGGGCGAGCGACTGCTGATGCACGGCCGATGCATCAGCGTCCAGAAGACGCCAGATGTCCTGGGGCTTGAGCAAGCGAACGCGCTTGGGCAGGGGCTTGTCATCGGCACCAAGGAGAACATCGGAGATACGCGCAAAGGTCAGACTGTCGCGCGCAAAGTAGCCACAGGTGTCCAGGCTTGGCGACAGATCCAGAGCACCAGCAAGACTGATACGCCCATGTGTAGGACGAATACCAAACAAGCCGCAATGGCTGGCAGGTGCACGAACCGAACCGCCCGTATCTGAACCCAACGCGAAGTCACACAAACCATTGGAGACCGCAGAAGCAGATCCGGAAGAAGAACCACCAGAAATCCGGTCTGGCGCTGCTCCATTGATCGGTGCACCAAAGTGAGCGTTGTTGCCATTCATGGAGAAAGCAAGTTCATCCGTAACGGTTTTACCGATGAAGCGTGCGCCTGCATCGAGCAGTTTCTGCACGGTCGGCGCAGTTACCTGTTTGATGCCAGACATGGCCAGTACAAACGGCTGCCCGCCTCCGGTAGGGTAGCCGGCCACATCAAACAAATCCTTGACGCCAAAACAAAGGCCAGTCAAGGGCCCGGTTGAAGCGTGCGCAACGTCTGCATCGGGGTAAGGGATAAAAGCATGGGCCGTATCGTGAATAAGAGGCATGGTTGAGTCTTGGAAAAGAAATAAAAAAAATTCAAGTCAGCGCATGAATGCGGGAGCTGAGCCTGACCAAAGCTTGCGCAGGGGCGGAGCGAAACTGTTTTTCTTGCTGGTTTTCAGACCGAGTGCAGCCAGAGCCTCTGCGAGCTTGACGGCTGCAGCAACCCCATCAATCACCGGTACACCGTGGGCGACAGACAGGCTTCTGGCCAGATCTGTCATTCCAGCGCAACCAAGCACAATTGCCTCAGCACGATCCTCTGAGAGAGCGGTTGCGATTTCATCCGATATCCGGGCATACGCGTTGGATGCCGGGTTTTCCAGATCCAATACAGGAACCTCTGCTGCTCTGACGCGTACGCAGCGGCTGGCCAGTCCGTACTTAAGCAGGTTGTGCTCGATTGCCGCTACGGATCGTGACAGGGTGGTCACCACACTGAATCGCACCGCCAGTAAACAGGCCATGTGACAGGCCGCCTCTCCGATACCGACAACCGGCGCATTCAAAAGGGAGCGTGCCGCTTCCAGGCCCGTATCATCAAAGCAGGCAATTACATAGGCTGCAACTTCGGGGTCCTGCTGCTGAGCAGCGAACATCGCTTCGAGCATGCCTGGAACCGCCATCGCCTCATCAACATAGCCCTCAATAGAGGCAGGACCAACTGTGGGATTGCATGCTGCAATTTGGGTATTGGGATTGGCCACCGCGCGCGCAGACGATGCGATACGCTCCGTCATTGCAGAGGTTGTGTTAGGGTTGCAAACAACAATTTTCACTTGTGATCAGGGCGGGTTGTATCGATTGAATTGACCTGCAAACAGCGCACAAGATGATGCGGCGTGAGCATCACTGGCGCGGGTTGTTGGTGTCGGCAGACTTCTTGAACAAAGCGGCACCGCGGAGCGAAGGCGCAACCCGGGGCGATAACGCTCAAATCAGGTGGCGAGCCAGCAATCGTTTCAAGGCGCGGCCGGGTTTTACCCGTTTTGTCCTGACTGCCGTGTGCACGGCTGCTGAGCAAAGCTAAGGTATATGGATGACGCGGAGAGCGAATCAGTGTGGCCACCGGGCCTTCCTCGACAATGCGCCCGGCATACATCACAGCTATCCGGTCGGCCACTTCAACTGCGGCACCGATATCGTGCGTCACAAAAATCACGGATAAACCGAATTCACGCTGCAACTCCCGCAAGAGCAGAAGAATCTGGATTTGAACCGTAGCATCCAGTGCCGTTGTCGGCTCATCCGCCAATAGCAGCTGGGGTCTGCATGCCAGCGCCAGTGCAATCATGGCGCGTTGGCGCATGCCGCCGGACATCTCGTGGGGATAAGCATCCAACCGTCTTGCAGGACTTGGTATGCGCACCCGCTCGAACAATTCCATCGCCCTGGCGCGTGCTGTTGCTGATGAAACTTTTTCATGGCGCTCAATCGATTCCGTGATCTGTTCACCCACGGTGTAAACCGGGTCAAGTGCCAGCAGTGGTTCCTGAAAAATCATCGCTGCTACCTTGCCGCGAAAATCCGACAAACCAGAAGCAGAAAGCGATAAAACCTCTTGAGCACCCACGCGTATTTTTCCGGTAATAGTTGTGCGTCGCTCATTGTGCAGGCGCAGCACAGACCGCAAGGTCACACTTTTTCCAGAGCCTGACTCTCCGATCAAGGCCACTACTTCACCACGCTGGACTTGCAGATCCACCCCGTTGACAGCCTGCACGGGCCGACGACCACCTGCAAAGGTAACCTGGAGGTTCTGAATCTCTACAAAGGCTTGAGGTTCCATGATCATGCGGCCAAAGGATCAAGAGAAACGTGGGTATGTCCACTGTTGGCCTGATACATCAAACAAGCGACCTCGTGGCTTTCGCTGATTTTTTTAAGCACAGGACTTGTCTGGGCACAAACTGCTTGAACGTGTGGGCATCGGGTGTGAAATCGGCAGCCCGTGGGGGGATTGATCGGATTTGGAGGGTCACCACTCAAAGCCGGTTGTTCGGTACGATTGTCTGGATCCATGGAAGGAATGGATGACAAAAGCGCCCGCGTATACGGATGGGCAGGCCGTTCAAACAGGCTCTGGGCAGCACCGACTTCCACGACTTGTCCGAGGTACATCACCATCACCCGGTCACTGATGAAACGAACGACGTTCAGGTCATGACTGATAAAAACATAGGTCAGGTCAAAAGCTGCTTTCAAATCCAGAAGCAAGTTCAGAACCTGAGCCTCAACCGACTTATCGAGAGCAGAAACTGCTTCGTCCAGTATCACAACCCGTGGCTGCAAAGCCAGGGCACGCGCAATATTGACGCGCTGTCGCTGGCCACCCGAGAGTTCGTGCGGATATCGGGCCGCAAAACGACCGGGCTCCAGACCTACCTGAATCAATAAATCATGAGCGCGTTTTCTGGACTCTGTCAATGAAACGCCATGGACTTGCGGGCCGAATGCAATGGAGTCCTCAATGGTCAGCCTTGGGTTCAGGGATGCATAGCTGTCCTGAAAAACCATCTGGACCTGCCTCCGGAACTCTTTCAACGGCAAGTCCCGGGTACCCACAACTGCCCCATCAAAGACCACTTGTCCCGAATTGGGCTCAATCAAGTGCATGAGCAAGCGTGCTGTCGTGCTCTTGCCGCAGCCGGACTCTCCGACAACACCCAAAGTCTCTCCGGCAAAAACGTTGAAATCAATGCTGTCAACAGCCCGGACTACGCCACCGCCGCCGCCCAGAAAGTCTTTCTTGAGCGGAAAGTGCTTGGTCAGACCGCGTACCTGAAGTATGGTTTTGGCACTCATTGCTTGTTGTCCATTGCAGTGCGCAAACTGTCCGACAGCAGATTGAAAGTGATGGATGTTATGAAAATCATGACCCCAGGTAGAGCTGCGACCCAGGGTTGCGAGTAAATTGCTGTGCGTAAAGTATTGAGCATCAAGCCCCATTCAGGCTCCGGGGGCTTGACCCCAAGGCCGAGGAAACTCAGACCAGAAGCAAGAATCATGGATACCGCAATCAAACTGGTGGCATAGACAAAGATGGGGCCCAGAACATTGCCGAGCACATGAACCCTCACGATGGTGAAGGCCTGAGCGCCTGATGCTCGGGCTGACTCCACATAGTCGCGCCCGCGAACCTGTGTAGTCACGCTTTCTGCAACCCGCGCAATCGGTGGAATAAAGACCATGGTCAAAGAAACAAGGGAGTTAAAAACGCCTGCCCCCAATGCGCCTGACAAGGCAATTGCAAGCAGTACGGACGGGAAAGCGTAAAAAACGTCAATGGTGCGCATGATCACGCTGTTGACCCAACCACCGCTGTAGCCTGCCAACAAGCCAATCACGGTACCAATGAAAAATGCGAAAAAAACCGGTGTGAGGCCCATGAAAAGCGACAGGCGTGCTCCCACAATCAGCCGCGACAACATGTCCCTGCCAAGTTCGTCTGTCCCCAATGGATAGCCATCGCTGCCAATGGGTTTGAGTCGGGACAGCATGGACGACTGGTAAGGGTCTGCTGGCACCAGGTAAGGGCCAAAGATAGCCATGATCAAAAGTAAAAGAATGATCGAGCCGGCAAAAAGAGCCACCTTGTCACTCAAGAGTCGATTCAATACTGAACGCCAATATCCTGGAGAATGTTCTATGGCTTGAACTGTTATGGCTGAGGGTGCTGCAATCAACATAACTCAGGCCCTTGCAATGCGTGGATCAAGCAGGGTCTGAACCACATCAATAATCAGATTCAACACCACGAAGAACATGGCCAAAACAAGAATCGTTCCCTGAAGCAGTGGCAGGTCGCGCTGAAAGATGGCCGAGTTCAGAAGGAAGCCGGTCCCCGGCCATGAGAAGACTGTTTCAATGAGGATGGATCCCCCCAGCAAATAACCCAGTTGCAGCCCCATCACGGCCAAAGCGGTTGGCGCTGCATTTTTGACCACATGACTAAAAATACCAAATTGGGTGAGGCCTTTGGCACGTAAACCCACTACAAATTCCTGATCAAGAATATCCGCGACGAGTGCCCTGACCGTGCGGGAAATAATGCCCATGGGAATGACCGACATCGTGATTGCCGGCAGGATCATGTGCTGAAGGTGCAGCCAGTCCCAAGCCCAGTCCTCCGAACTGCCGGAACCCATGCCGGTGGCAGGAAGCCAGTTCAGGACAGCTGCAAACACAATCACCAAAACCATTCCCAGCCAGTAATGCGGCACGCTGACGCCTAGCACCGACAACATGGAGGCCACTCGATCAACCCAGGAGTTTCGGAAGTAACCGGCTACGAAACCAAAAAGACAGCCCAGGATAAAGCCAATCAATGTGGCCACAGCAGCCAGTCGCAAAGTATTGACAACGGCTCGCATGACCTCGCTGGCAACCGGCCGCCCACTGGCGATGGAAGTTCCCAGGTCGCCGTGCAGCGCACGCCAGACCCAGCTTGCAAACTGTTCGGGATAACTGCGGTTGAAACCATACAGCTCCCGCATCTGAGCCGCCAGATCAGCAGAGGCGTCAGGCGGAAGGATTGAAACCAGTGGATCACCTGGAGCCAGGTGCACCAGTGCAAAACACACCAGGGCCACACCCAGCATGATGGGCAGGGCGTAGATTGCCCTGCGAATCAAATAAGCCAGCACAGAGGGTTGGCCCTGTTCAATCCAAGGTCATCGTCGCAATATCAATGAACCAGCTTCGTGGCTGAACCACGTTCTTCACTCTTGGGCTCATCGCACGTGGACCAACATCATGTGCAATCCAAATAAATGGTGCCTCTTCAACAATTCGCGCATGCAACTTGGAAAGAGCCACATCGCGGGCCTTGTCCTCAAAGGAGTTTCTGGCGTCTGCAATCAACTTATCAAATTCAGGGTTGCCGAAATAACCCCAGTTATTGGAAACCGGAGGAAATGTCTTGGTGCTGGTAAAGCGAACCATCGCAAAAAACGGGTCCATCGCGGCATAGCTGACATTAATGGCATTGGCACCATTGGCGGATGGATCCTTGGCTCCCTTGCGCCAATTTGTAAACAGGGTGTTCCACTCAATCACATCGAACTGAACATCAAAGTTGCAGGCCTTGAGCGACTGCTGGACAAACTCGTTCATGGGCAGCGGCTGCATCTGGCCCGATCCCGATGCAGAAATCTGGACCTTAACTTTCAGCGGCTTTGCGGCAGTATGGCCAGCTTCTGCCATGAGTTTTTTGGCAGCCTCAGGGTCATAGCGAATGTCAAAGTTAGGATTGCCCCACCAAGGATGGCCAGGAGGCACAGTTCCTTTTGGAACACCCATCATGCCGCCAAGAAGTTTAAGCAGGCCCGTGCGGTCAACACACAGGTTGGCAGCCTGGCGCACTCGCTTATCCAGCCAGGGGGAGCCTTCTGCAAAGGAAAGTTGCCAGGGCCAGACATGTGGCTGCTGGTTAAAATAAATTTTGTTGCCGCGCGACTGAATAGAGGCCATTGCGTCTGGCGAGGGCGCTTCGATCCAGTCCACTTGACCCGAGAGCAAAGCGGCAGTGCGCGCATTGGCCTCTGGCATGGGCAACATCACTACGCGGTCAATTTTGGGCGTGCGCTTGGGGTCCCAATACGATTTGTTGGCAGTCACTTCAAGACGCTCTCTGGGAACAAAACGCGCCATTTTGAAAGGGCCTGTTCCCGAAGCATCCGCTGCAAAGGCGGTCCATGCGGTTTTGGCGCGGTCCGCAGGACTCTGGCTGGCGGGAGCAGCGTCAAATTTTTTCTGCCAATGCGCTGGGGAGGCCATGAACAGGTTACTCAGATTAATCGGCAAAAAGGAATCAGGTTCACTCGATGTGAGCTCAACCGTCAGGTCATCAATTTTTCTAGCACTGCGCAATGTGGGCATGCGTGAAGCGGTGACACCCACTTGGCTTGCATCAAAATGCAGTGCGTCTTTGTCTAAAACTTTTTTCAAGTTCCATACCACGGCATCTGCATTGAAAGCCGAACCGTCGTGGAACTTGACGCCGGGTCGCAGTTTGAAAACCCATTTGGTTTTGTCTTTTGCATCCACAACCCAACTCAAGGCCAAGCCAGGAATCAAAACACTTGGTGCATCTGCCTTGGACAGGTCCCAATGCGTGAGCGCGTCATACATCGGGATACCGGTGAAGCGGTTGCCTTCAAAGCCTTGATCAGGCTGTCCTAAGGTGCGCGGAATATCCGCCGCAGTCATGGCAATTCGAAGCGTTTTTTCCTGAGCAATGGCACCAACCAGAGGAAGTGCAACGATCACCGCTGCAATCAGATTGCGGGCTACAAGGATACTTTTAGGGGAAGGACTCATTTCATCTCCATCATGTTGTAAAACAAACACCAAATGCAAGATACGTACCATAAAGCCATGACTTTTCGCACCAGAACTGTGCTCGCAAAATATTTCTAACCAACGGAAACCAGCGCACGCTCAAGCATGACATGCAATAGTACATTACAGCCGGCTGTAATGTGCTCGGGATTGGCATCTTCAATTTCATTGTGACTGATGCCGTCTTTACAAGGAATAAAGATCATACCGGTTGGAGCGAGAGGGGCCATGTAGATGGCGTCGTGGCCGGCACCCGACACCACGTCCATGCTTGGATATCCAAACCTGACAGCTGCACGCTGTACTGCACTGATACATTCGGCATTAAAGCTCAGAGCCCGATAGCTCGACACTAACTCGGACTGAACCGACAGGCCTGATTCAAGACTAAGCTTGTCTGCGCAGGCCTGAATTTCACTGGCCATGCAATCAACAAGGTCATCTGTCGCGTTACGCAAATCAATCGAAAATTTAACTCGACCCGGGATAACGTTCCTGCTGTTGGGATGAACTTGGACCATGCCAACGGTACCTCGTCCGTGGGGACCATGTCGATGGGCGCATGCCACTACCTCCTGCATCAACGTCGTGGCAACTTGCAAGGCGTCCTTTCGCAAGGCCATCGGTGTCGGACCTGCGTGGGCTTCCATACCGGTGACTGTGCAATCAAACCAGCGAATGCCAAGGACACCTTGAACCACACCGATGGTTTTTTGGTTATCTTCCAGAACCGGGCCTTGCTCGATGTGCGTCTCGAAATATGCGCCGATGGCGTGATCGCCTGGCTCCTGGTTGCCCAGGTAGCCGATTCGCGAGAGCTCTTCTCGTACGGATTTACCCTCAGTATCAACTGCAGCGTAGGCATGATCCAGCGAAAAGGCCTTGGCAAAAACGCCCGAACCCATCATCACCGGAACAAAGCGAGAACCCTCTTCGTTGGTCCAAAAAGCGACCTCGATCGGCGCCTGAGTTTCAACCCCATGGTCATTGAGTGTTCGAACGATTTCGAGTCCTGCAAGTACGCCGTAGTTGCCATCAAATTTCCCACCAGTGGGCTGGGTGTCAATATGGCTGCCCGTCATGATTGGCGGCAAGTTGTTGTTACGGCCGGGCCGGCGCATAAAGACATTACCTATTTTGTCAACATTAACCGTCATGCCGGCCTCGCGGGCCCAATGAATCACCAGATCACGTCCTGCCTTGTCAAGATCCGTTAGAGCCATCCGGCAAACACCACCTTTTGCCGTAGCACCTATCTTGGCCAACTCCATCAGGGAAGCCCAAAGCCGAGGGCCGTTGATTTTCAATTCATTCATAGAAGTCGCACAAGCTTTCAGATTGTCGGGGGATTCAACTAGACCACAAGATTATGCGGGAATCACATTGTTTTTCCGGCTTAATAACGACTACGACTGCTCTAAGATGAGCGCATGAAACTAATTTCAAGCACCTTTGCCTTAATGCTCATCCTCACAGGCTGTGCAAAAATCAACGATGCAGGCATGAAGCTTCTGTCTTCTTCGTCCCCAGCCTTCATGGTCATCAACGGACAATTCCTCACAGGTGATGCCGTGCTTTACATTGATCGCAGTGGAACTTTGGGTTTGGAGTCCACCCTCGAACCAAAAATTAAATGCATGGGGAGTATTCGATACACGGCAACACGCTCAGGAATTGCAAATATCCGGTGTAGCGACGGCATCGAATCAGCTATGACCTTCAATTCGATCACGGAAACTCGCGGCTTTGGAGGTGGCGTAACCGGCATGGGAACGGCCAGTTTTGCATTTGGCATGACCGCAGAGGAGGCTTCGGCTTACCTGTCTTTACCCGTTGGCAAACGCATCGTAACTAGCCCGACTGGCGAAATACAGCTGGTTTCGAACTGATTCAGAAAAATAGTCGGACTCGCCACCACCGCCTTCTATTCGGCTGTAGCACCTGAATCCTTGACCACCTTGGCCCACTTGATGATTTCGGTACGCTGATAGGCCGCAAGTTCTTCGGCAGTCGAGCCAACCGGATCTAGTCCGATATCGTTCAGGCGCTTGGCAACATCAGGCATTTTCAAGATACGTGAGATTTCAGTTTGAAGTTTGTCAACAACAGGCTTTGGCGTTCCTGAAGGCGCAAAAACAGCAAACCAGGAAACAGCTTCAAAGCCGGGCAGACCAGCTTCGGCAATCGTCGGGATTTCAGGAGCTGCAGGTGACCGCTTCTGGCTGGTAACCCCAAGCGCCCGGAGCTTACCTTCTCTGACCAAAGGCAAACTTGATGGCATGTTGTCAAACATCATGGTGACTCGCCCGCCGAGCAAATCAGGAATCGCACTAGCGCGACCCTTATAGGGAATATGGGTCATGTCTATGCCTGTCATGCTTTTGAAAAGTTCGCCTGAGACATGTATCGATGTTCCGGAACCGGAGGAGGCGAAAGACATCTTGCCCTCTTTTTTGCCCAAGTCAATCAACTCGCGCAAGGTCTTTGCAGGAACCTCATTGTTGATGACCAGCATATTCGGTGTGGTGGCAACTAGACTCACCGGAGCGAAGTCCTTCACCATGTCGTAGGGCATTTTGGGATACAGGGCACCGTTAATCGAGTGCGTACCAACCGTACCCACAACAATGGTGTGCCCGTCTGGTGGTGACTTGGCAACGAAATCTGCCCCGATATTCCCACCGGAGCCCGGCTTGTTGTCAATCACAACCGGTTGCCCCCAAACTGTCGACATGCGCTCACCCAAAATCCGGGCAATGATGTCTGGTGCCCCGCCGGTGGTGAACGTCACCACGATGCGCATGGGTTTGTTAGGAAATGGCTGTGCTGAAGGTTGGGCACGGCTTTGAAGAGCCAAGCCCAAACCCATTGATACAAAAGCCAAATTGAGTAGCAATTTTCCGGCACGCACGGGCATCTCCTATCAACAAAGAGTGGTAAATACGCGCCATTATGGGGCGACCCAGGGATTAACGCTCAGTGCGGGCCGCTCGCTTTTGAACATCCCTAGGCACAAACACTTTGCCACCGTTACCAGGTTTTGCAAACACGGGTTTTCCGCCTGCAGGCTTGCGCGGTGCGAAATCTGCGCGTGATCCGGCAGTATCGTTGCGACCGGAACCGGCAAAACGGTCATTAAATCCGCCCTTGCGTTCATAGCTGAAACCTTCTCGCCCTGACACACCACGCTCATCGCGCTGCCCACCAAAGCCAGATTGACTCGGCCTGTCATTGGAAAAGCCGCTCTTGCCAGGGTTGAAGCTGACATTGCGGGGGCCAGGACCGAATTTCCTGTCGCGTGAAGGACCTTCACTGGCGCCACGGCTGTTGCGTCCGCCGAAGTTTGAGTTGGGTCGTGCTTCCGGAAAGCGCTGCTTTGGCTCCATACCCGGAATGACCTCGGCCTTGAACTGTTGGCGGCTGTATGACTCGATATCAAAAATCTTGCGACGGTCTCTGAATTCAGCAAAAGTTACGGCTATTCCATCGCGCCCTGCACGACCGGTGCGCCCGATACGATGTGTGTAATCCTCAGCCTTCATGGGCAAACCGAAGTTGAAGACATGGCTGATGGTAGGCACATCAATACCTCGTGCAGCAACGTCGGTTGCAACCAGAATTTGAACCTGGCCTTGGCGCAGAGCCATCAGGCGGCGATTGCGCAGCCCCTGGCTAAGGGCACCGTGCAGGGCCACTGCATCGAACCCGTCTTGTTGCAAGTCATTGGCAAGTCCATCGCATTCGATTTGGGTGCTTGCGAAGACAATCGCTTGGTTAATGGAAGTGTCACGCAACCAATGATCAAGTAGCTGTCTTTTGTGCTGTACCGTATCTGCCCAGAACAATACTTGTTTGATGTTGGCGTGCTTTTCCTGTGGAGAGTCGATCTGGATTTTTTTGACAGACGCGCCGTTATCATGCATTACGCGCATGGCGAGTTGCTGAATCCGAGGTGCAAAAGTGGCGCTGAACATCATGGTCTGCTGGCGCTGACTGGTGAGTTGATTGACTTCGGCAAGATCATCAGAAAAGCCCAGATCGAGCATCCGGTCGGCCTCGTCGACCACAAGGAAGCGAACCTGATCTAGCTTGATTTGCATAGAGCGCTGCAAGTCAAGCAAACGCCCCGGAGTGGCGACCACCAGGTCGGCATTTTGCAACTTTGCAATTTGCAATTGGTAAGGCATGCCACCCACCACATTTGCGACCCGCAAACCACGGCAGTGCTTCACCAAATCTATCGCATCGTGCGCTACTTGCTGGGCCAATTCGCGGGTGGGGCACAAAATCAGAGCGCCAGGCGTTGCTGCCTTGAAATTTCTTGTATTGGTGGGATCCTTGCGCTTAGGGCGTTTGGGTGGTACCTCGCCATTTGCAGCGGCATTGGCCACTGCCTGCTCAAAATCAGCACGCTCCTTGGCCTCATCCTGGGCGATTTGAGCAAGCAAGGTGTGCAAAACCGGCAACAAAAAAGCCGCTGTTTTACCGCTACCGGTTTGGCTCGAAACCATTAAGTCAACGAATCGGCGAGGCTCAGCTTCTTTTGAAGATGTATTGGGCAGCGCCAAAGGAATCACTTCGGACTGAACCTGGGTGGGTTGTGAATAACCCAAATCAGCGACTGCTTGAACAAGCTCAGCCGCAAGGCCCATGCTCACAAAGCCGTTCGGCACATCAGGCTCATTCGGGATTAAGGAATTATTGACAGACGATGTATCGCCTGTCACTTCAAAAGTGTCAGTCATTAGATTTCTCACACGCGGGCACCGCACTCAAGCGGGGGGCTCCGTTAATGGTTAAAAAACATCAACCATCAATCGAAACCCGCATCGGTCTGGGCCGATACCGTGGACTTTTCTCAGCAAAATACTGGGGTCCGGTGAGTGAAGGGAGATGCACAAATTCGCTTTTTTTGAAGCGAAGCATCGGATTATGCACCGGATTCGGGTTTTTACCTAACGAGCGATGGAACGCTGGTCAACAATAAAGTCCTTTTGTAAAAAATTATCTCTGTAGTGAATCAGCTCATCAATAGACTCATGAACGTCCGCAAGAGCGGTGTGCCACTGCTTCTTTTTAAAGGAACTGTAGACATCCGGCCGCCAACGACGAGCAAGTTCCTTCAAGGTGCTGACATCAAGGTTTCGGTAGTGAAGATAGGCCTCCAACTTAGGCATGTACTTAACCAAAAATCGCCTGTCCTGTCCGATGCTGTTTCCGCACATGGGTGAAGCGCCTTTAGGAACGTACTGGGCGATGAATTCCAACAACTCAACTTGAGCAACATCTTCATTCAAGGTTGACTCCTTAACCTTCAAAATCAGCCCGCTCTTTCCATGAGTGCCCTTGTTCCAGGCGTCCATCTTGTCAAGTTGTTCATCACTTTGATGAATCACAAGAACGGGGCCTTCAATTCGCGGCTCCAGGTTGGGCCCTGTCACAACAATCGCAATCTCGATCAGACGCTCTGTTTCGGGATTAAGGCCGGTCATTTCACAGTCCAGCCAAACCAAGTTTCTATCTGATTTGGGCAGTAAGGTATTGTTTTGGATCATGGCCCGAATTGTTACCGATGCCCTAAACTAGCTCAACATGTCAGAACAAATCACCCCTTCCTTGATCGTCACTTTCGTCGTTGCATTCACACTTCTGGCAGGTCTGGGAGTCAGGTTATGGCTGATATCCCGGCAAATCCGGCACGTATCACTAAACCGGTTCCAAGTTCCGGTTGTTTTTGAAACTACCATTTCGCTCAGTTCTCACCAGAAGGCGGCCGACTACACCTTAATCAAAACGCGATTTTCTGTGCTGGAAATGGCTTTTGGAGCCACCGTCATCATCTGCTGGACTTTTTTGGGCGGCCTGAACGCCTTGAATCTAGCTTTGACAGGCTGGCTGGGAGGAGGAATGGTCCAACAACTGGCACTTGTTACTTCGTTTGTAATTGTGGGCGGACTGCTCGAGTTTCCACTGGGGCTGTATCAAACCTTTGGTATCGAGCAGCGGTTCGGCTTCAACAAGATGACCATCAAGTTATGGCTTTCAGACCTTGTTAAATCGACTCTGGTTGCGGCCTGCCTGGGTCTGCCTGTTTTAGCCCTTCTTTTATGGATCATGGAGGCAACAGGCGAATTTTGGTGGCTTTGGTCCTGGAGCTTCTGGATGGGCTTTAACCTCCTCCTGCTTATTGTTTACCCAACTTTCATAGCCCCGATTTTCAATCAATTCAAGCCCCTTGAAGACGCCGCCCTCAGGGACCGCGTGAACAAACTGATGAGCCGGTGCGGGTTTTCTAGTAAAGGGCTATTTGTGATGGATGGCAGCAAGCGCAGCGCCCATGCAAATGCATATTTCACTGGTTTTGGCGCTGCCAAGAGAGTTGTTTTTTATGACACTCTACTCAAACAGTTAACCCCCGGCGAAGTTGACGCGGTTCTGGCGCACGAACTGGGGCATTTCAAGCACAAGCACATCATCCAGCGCATCTTGAGCATGTTTGGCATGAGCTTGTTGGCCTTTGCCCTGCTGGGCTGGCTTGCTGCACAAGCATGGTTTTATTCAGGCTTGGGTGTAACCCCCAACTTGGGGATGCCAAATAACGCTCTGGCCTTACTTCTGTTTATGCTGACCGCTCCAGTCTTCAGCTTTTTCATTACGCCATTAATGGCGTTGATTTCCAGAAAACATGAATTTGAAGCCGATGCCTATGCCGTTAATCAGACCAGCGGAAGTGACCTGTCAAGTGCTTTGCTCAAGCTGTATGAAGACAACGCGTCAACCCTCACGCCAGACCCCTTGTTTGCAAAGTTCTACTATTCCCATCCTCCAGCCTCTGAACGACTGGTACGGATTCTGAGTTGACACCAACCAGCCATCGGAGTTTCAATGTTACCCATCAAAGACTGGTCTAAGACATTGCGTCGTTCGCTTACGCCAACACAAATCGTCGCAAGTCTGGCCAAGTTGGAAGACTGGCGACTAACGGGCGATGGCGCTGGTATTGCCATCGAAAAAGAATTCACCTTCGCCAATTACTTCCACACTATGGCTTTTGTCAATGGCGTCGCGTTGATCGCGCACACGCAAGACCATCATCCAGCCCTGGAGGTTCTCTTCAACCGTTGTCTTGTTAAATTCAATACACACGACGTGCAAGGACTATCCGCTAACGACTTTGAATGTGCAGCCTTAGTTGATGCTCTGCTTAAAAGGGCTGACATTTGACTTCTAAAGATGTCCAATCTTCAGGACTCGTTATTGCCAATCACGGCCGCCACCTCCTGGTTGAGACAATTGAGGGAAAGCGGCTGATCTGCCACTCCCGCGGTAAAAAAAATACTGCGGTGGTTGGTGATCGCGTGGTATGGCAAGCAACCCAGGATGAGGGGACGATTGAAAAAGTACAGCCCCGTCGAAATTTGTTTTTCCGGCAGGATGAGATTCGGACCAAGTCATTCGCAGCCAACCTTGATCAAGTACTCATTCTGATCGCTGCCGAGCCTGAGTTTTCTGAAAGCCAGCTCTCACGCGCGCTGATCGCGGCAGAGGCTCAAGGTATCAAGCCCATCATCGCCCTTAACAAAAGCGATTTGACAGCTCCATTTCAGTTTGCGTTGGACAAGCTGGAGGCCTACCGGAAAATGGGGTACGAAGTCTTGCCCATGGCTCTCAACCCTAGGCGGATAACAGATGCGCATACTGCCGCAATACCAGTTTCTGACACCGTTTTGACCGGGCTAATGGCGCTGTTATCGAACAAAACCACCTTGGTACTGGGCCCTTCAGGATCTGGAAAAAGTACGTTGATTAACCTCTTGGTTCCAGAGGCTCATGCACTGACGGGTGAAATATCAACAGCATTGAACTCCGGCAAGCACACGACGACCAGCACAACCTGGTACTGGGTCGAAAGGGAAACAAGTACCGCTCTAATTGACTCCCCGGGATTTCAGGAGTTTGGCTTACAACATATCGATTCAATGCACCTGGCAGAACTGATGCCAGACTTAAAGCCCTGGATCAAAAACTGCAAGTTCTACAATTGCACCCATCTTCATGAACCTGGCTGCGGTTTGATTGCAATGCTAAAATCAAGTACAAACAACCACGAGATATCAGCCAAGCGCTACAAAATATATAGTGATTTGTTTGCGGAGTTATCCGTCAGCAGGCACTGAATCTTTCAACCCAGCAACCTTGCAAAGGTTGACAAAGCCAGCAGAACCATCCACATCACAACTGAGCGCCATACAAGACCAACGATGGTTGTCAAATGAGACAGTTGAGGCTCTTGGTTGATGTCGGGTGTGTCACCTTCTGATGATTTACTATCCAAGACCGGTTCGCCTAAGTTGATGCCCACCGCTCCGGAAGTTGCTGCAAGAATAAGGCCGTCGTTGTCTTCCAAGCCCTTCGATTGAAAGTTTCTCCAACGATCTATCGCTTCTTCGAAACTACCTACAACGGCGAAACCCAAGGCCGTCAAGCGAGCAGGTAGCCAATCAATGATTCGCCATACCGAGATTGCTAAAACTTGGGAAGCCTCACTGACGACATGACCATTAATCGGACTAGCATTCTTCCAATCACGAGCAACATAATCGCTTAGTCGGTAAACGATGGCCCCGGCAGGCCCCATCCCTATGGCGGCAAAAACCGAAAAACAAACCAACACACCAAACACATGTCGGTGTGCTGAAAGAATGGAAAATTCGATCACATGCCGGATGATCTCTCGTCTAGGAATGTCATTAGCATCAATTTGCTGCCAAATTGCAAGCAGCCTTCTTGATTCTTCTTCATCTCCAGCTTCTAGTGCCATTCGGATTTGCGTGAAGTGGTAACTGAATTGCCGGAACCCCAAAGTCAAGTAAAGAATTGCAACGCTCCAAATGACAGCAAATAGCCATCCCAGATACACCATTAATACCCAGTGAATAACAGAAGCTATCAGGGCAGGTAACACAACTGCTCCCGACCAGACCAGCCACGCATGATGCGGGCGGCCGGTATCACAATTTCGAGTCACCCAACTTACCCAGCCACGAATATTTGCATGGACAAAGTTGTCTCTCGATAGTGGCCTAGCTTGCTCTATAAGAAAAGCCAGAAGAATGGCGAAAAAACTCATCCCGTCATCATAGCGGCGACGATCGATAAAATTTAGGTTGACATCAAGAAGACATCAAGCCGAAAGAAAACGATAGAAATTTCGCAAGATTCCGGCCGTTGCACCCCAGATGAAATGCTCATTTTTCAACCCTTGGTAAGGCATTGAAAACCAGCTTCTCATGACACCTTCGCTGCTCAGGCTATGCCGGCGATGGTTGGAGGGATCCATGAGAAAAGCTAGAGGGACTTCAAAAACAGACTCGACCTCATCAGAATTAGGTGCAAGCTTGAACCCAGGCTGTATTAAAGCCACAACGGGTGTGATCATGAATGCACTGCCAGTCGTGTAGATGGGCAAAGCCCCCAAGACCTCGAATAAATGGGCATCCAATCCGACCTCTTCATGCGTTTCCCGCAAGGCGGTCACATACGGACTGCAATCAGATGCTTCTGACTTACCGCCAGGGAATGAAATTTGCCCTGAGTGATTGCTCAACTTATGTGAGCGTTGAGTCAACAGCACTGTTGGCTCGGCATGCGAAACGATGGGAATCAAGACCGAAGCAGCAACCGCAGGTCTTTGTGTAAAGCGCGGCTCAATCCTCAGTTCGGGCTCCCATACCGGTGGCGATTTGAATCGCCGGCAAAGTGCTTCAGGTTGAAGCTCCGAGGCGGGTATGGATTCAAGATGGCTGTCAACACTGAGCACTGGAACACGACGGGGATCAAAATTTGGCAATTTTGACAAGGGTTTGAAGTTCTCAGTTGCAGACACTTAATTTAGGACCCTAGAAAGAACAGGCCAAATAAAAAGCCGCCCAAGCTTTCGCTTGGGTCGGCTCTTAAATCAAAAGATCAAGCAGCAAGTTTTTTAGCTGGCAGCTTTTCCTTGATACGGGCAGATTTACCGCTGCGGTCACGCAAGTAATAAAGCTTGGCACGCCGGACATCACCACGCCGCTTAACTTCGATGCTGGCAATCAATGGGCTGTAGGTCTGAAACGTACGCTCTACCCCTTCGCCGCTGGAGATTTTGCGGACGATGAAGCCGCTGTTGAGGCCACGATTACGCTTGGCAATCACAACGCCCTCATAGGCCTGAATACGCTTTCGAGTTCCCTCGACGACATTCACGTTCACAATAACTGTGTCGCCAGGTGAAAATTCAGGGATTTTTTTCCCGAGACGAGCAATTTCTTCCTGCTCAAGGGTTTCGATCAAGTTCATGGGTACCTCAAGTGATCTTGCACGCACCACTATCAGGATGACAGTCAATGATTACACAAAGGTAATACGGTCGTACAGAGGATCTAAAAGGGGTGTATTGTATCAAATCTTGGTCTGATTGATTTTTTCAGGCGCGATCCGGTTTAAAACGGCTTCATCCAGTGAGCTGATTTGACCGCCAGCGCGAGCGATGGCAACAAGTTCAGGACGATTGTGGGCTGTCAACAAAAGACGTTGTTCCCGCCGCCAGCGGTCAATCTGCTCATGGTTTCCTGACAAAAGGACATCGGGCACCTGCATGCCACGCCAGTCCTGAGGTCGTGTGTAACTCGGGCAGTCAAGCAAGCCACCGATGACCGAGCTGAAGCTGTCAAACTCATAACTCTCCTGATCGTTCAAAACCCCAGGCTGAATTCTGGCTATGGCATCCAGAAAAGCCATTGCCGGAATCTCTCCACCTGAAAGTACAAAGTCTCCCAAACTGATTTGC
>JBILKC010000390.1:0-2540 GCA_044376885.1 Hylemonella sp.
GGCTGGGTTCAAACTCCCAATGGAGGTACCACTGCCTGGCAGGCTCGTCCTTGGCGTGAACCAACAGTGCACGAATCCCGGCAATATCCGCCGCCTGCGCTGTCCGCAGCAGCGCATCTTTAAGCAGCGCTTTGCCAAGCCCTGTGCCTTGGTGCTGAAGGTCCACAGCAAGCCGGGCCAACATCATCACGGGCACAGGGTGTTGTGGAATACCTTTGGTCACACGCGGTGCTGCACTGGATGGCTCCACACTGCCAACCGCCAAACTGTAGAAACCAACGAACGTGCCCGAATGGCAACTCACCTAGGCTGGCGCGCACATCGATGCGCTCAGATTTGGAATGACTGCCTGCGGTCATGGCGGCCCCTTTTTAGATCATTGCCCCATCATCACGTCCGGACAACGTACTGACAAGTGATTGTTTTGGACCAATACAGTGGCTTTACATTCATTTTCTCCTCGATTAAGATGTACACGTACATCCATAAAAGGTTCGCCATGGCCAACACCAAACTTTTCAAGAACGGCAACTCGCAAGCCGTTCGCATTCCTGCCGAACTTGCCTACAGCACGTGGGACCTTGATCTGGTCATAGAGCGACAAGGGGACGAGTTGCGCATCCGTCCGGCCCAGCGCCGCATGGGCGATGTGTTGGGCAAACTTGCCAAGTTCTCACCTGACTTCATGGCCCAGGGCCGGGGCGAAAACATGGAGGGCGAGCGCGAGACTTTATGAGTCCGAAATACATGCTCGACACCAACATCTGCATCTACCTCATGAAGCACCAGCCACCTGAGGTGCGCGAGCGGTTTGCCCAGTGCTTTGTGGGCGACGTTGTTATTTCTGCTGTGACTTTGGCCGAGCTTGAATTTGGTATCGCCTGCTCAAGCACTGCGGCACAGGAATCCAACCGGTTGGCACTGGAGAGCTTGCTGGACGACATCTGGGTCGCGCCTTTTGATGCACAAGCTGCCAAGGCCTATGGCCCCATCCGCGCAGCCTACAAAGATCGCAACCGCGATGCTCTGGACAAACTCATCGCCTCCCATGCGGTCGCTTTAGGGGTGACATTGGTCACCAACAACGAAGCTGACTTTGTGAACTACGCTGGGCTGCGTGTTGAAAACTGGGTCAGCAACCACTGAAAATCAAATCTCTTTGCTCCAATTCACCATTTCAGAGCGCAACTTTCATGACCAGCACACAAGAGGTAAAGACACTGGCGAGGGCCCGCAGTACTTGAAGATCGTGGGGAAGGTGATGTACCGTGTCAAAGACATTGAGGCCTATGAAGAAGCCTGTCTGATCCGGAGAGTGCTCTAAGCCCGCTCCCAAGAGGGCCCCGAACGACTTGGAATCAGTTCGAAATAGTCTTGGCGGAGAGGGTGGGATTCGAACCCACGGTACCTTGCGGTACGCCTGATTTCGAGTCAGGTACATTCGGCCACTCTGCCACCTCTCCGCGTGGGCTGGATTCTATCAGCCGCGTAACTTGGCTATCGCTTGCGCGGCGTCTTTGGGGTTGTCAAAACCTTCGCTTTGAAAGACCAGCTGGCCGGTAGCGTCCAGCTGCTTGAAGTAAAACTTGCCGTCGCTCTCTCGGTATTGCTTGAAGCTGCCCTGGCTGGCCTTGGCAGCTTTTGCCTGCACAGGCGCGCTGGTACTGCGCAAATCCCGCAAGCCCACCGCTTGGCGCAAGGTGGCCGTGAAGGGCGTGGCAATTGCCCGGGCTTTGGCTGCGCCAGCCAGCAGGATGCGCTCCAGTTCAGCCGGGTTGTTGATGAGCGCTTCATAGGTGTTGCGCATGGGGGCGATTTCCTGGTCGATACGCTCAAAGAGCATCTGTTTGGCATCCCCCCAGGCAATGCCGTCTGCAAAAGCCTGGCGCAATGCGGCAGTTTCAGCGCTGGTTCCAAATGCCTGGTAAAGCTGGAACAGCGCCGAGCCCTCGGTCTCTTTGGGCTCGCCGGGTGCGCGCGAGTCGGTCTTGATGCCGGCAATCTGTTTTTGCAGCTGATCGCGCGGCGCAAACAGGGCAATGGTGTTGTCGTAGCTCTTGCTCATCTTGCGCCCGTCCAGGCCGGGCAAGGTGGCCACATTGTCTTCAATGGCGGCCTCGGGCAGCACAAAGTGGTTGCCATAGCGGTGGTTAAAGCTGGCGGCCATGTCACGCGCCATTTCGATGTGCTGGATCTGGTCGCGCCCCACCGGTACTTGGTGGGCGTTGAAGATCAGAATGTCAGCGGCCATGAGCACCGGGTACATGAACAGGCCGGCCGTGACATCCATGTCGGCGTCTATGCCCGCTGCGGTATTTTTATCCACCGATGCCTTGTAAGCATGGGCGCGGTTAAGCAGGCCTTTGCCGGTCACGCAGGTGAGCAGCCAGGTGAGCTCCGGGATTTCCGGAATGTCGGACTGACGGTAAAAGGTCACGCGTTCAGGGTCCAGACCGGCGGCGATCCAGGTGGCGGCAATCTCCAGGGTGGAGCGCTGGATGCGTGCGGGCTCGTCAATTTTGATCAGGGCGTGGTAGTCG
>JBILKC010000391.1:0-2537 GCA_044376885.1 Hylemonella sp.
TGGCAATCGGTCGAATCTGATTCTCAATATGGTTGTTGTCGATAGGCAATTGCCCATTCCCCACGAAGCGCGTCAGTGCACCCCAGCGTCTGAGGCTGTAGTCCAGTGCTTTGGCCGTGGCTGACCCATCTGTAATCTGTCGCCGGTTCAGAATCATCCACTGGTGCAAGGTATCCAGCAGTGGCTTTGATCGTTCCTGGCGAATGCGTTGCCGCTCATCGGGGTTGAGCTCCTTGATCTCCCGTTCAATGTCGTAAATTCTGCCAATCTGCTCCAGCGCACTGTGCGCGATCTGGCTCTTGTTGCTGGCATGCAAGTCAAAGAACTTGCGCCGGGCGTGTGCCAGACACCCCACTTCCGTGACACCCTGGGTCATCAGCTGCTTGTAACCGCTGAAGTCATCACACACCAGACTTCCTCTCCAGTCACCCAGAAACACCTTGGCGTTCTCACCGGCGCGTGAGTCGCAGAAATCGTAAACAACTGCCTTGATATTCTCAAAGGCTCCTGCGGCATAAGCCCACAAATACGCCCGGTGGGTCTTGCCGTTTCCCGGCTTGAGCATCTGCACCGGGGTTTCATCAGCATGCACCACGCTGTGGCTGAGGATCTCGGCTTTAAGGGCATCGACCAAGGGTTGCAACTGCACCCCGCAACTGCCCACCCAGGCACCCAGGGTGGAGCGGGGAATGGCCAAACCGGCACGCCCAAAGATGGCCTCCTGCCGGTACAGCGGCAAGTGGTCAGCAAACTTGGCCACCAGCACCTGGGCCAGTAGACCCGTGGTGGGGATGCCTTTGTCGATCACATGTGCATCCACGGGGGCCTGTGTCAGGGTCTCGCACTGGGTGCAGGCCCACTTACCCCGGATGTGGCGCGCTACGCTGAAGACGCCGGGAACATAGTCCAACTTCTCGGCGACATCTTCACCGATGCGCTTTAACTGGCAGCCACACTGGCAGGTGGTGGAATCGGGCTCGTGGTGGATATCGGTGCGCGGCAAGTTCGCTGGCAACACCTGGCGCTTGGGTTGCTGCCTGGCCTTGGGGCTCGCAGTGTCATCGCTTTGGAGTTGCTCGATCTCGTCACTGACGGCCTGCAAGTCCGCATCCAGGCTTTCTTCCAGCAAGCTGCGTTGCTCGGCGCTGAAACGCTCGGACTGCGCGGCAAACTTCAGGCGCTTGAGAATGGCGTTCTCGTGCGTGAGCTTGTCGATGGTGGCTTGTTTGAAGGTGAGTGTCTGGAACAGGGACTGCACCACTTCGCGCAGTTCGTCTGCGCTCATGTCTGGGAGCTTCTCGGGGGCAATCACCATGAAACGCAGTGTGCCATTGCACACTAAAAAGTGCCATTGGTGCATGCCCCTATTGACTTGTTTGCTATGCTTTTTGCATGATTCAGACCATGGTGATGGATCCTGCACTACCGATGCGCGCCCACGCTAAACCCAGCACCAGGGCATCGAGCTGAACACGCTCGAGTTGGCAATTGGCACTGTCCTTGGCCGCCCAGACAAACTTGCCTTGGTGCAGTCGGCGCGCCACCAGCCAGATGCCCAGTCCATCGTGCACCAGGACCTTGATGCGGTTGCCACGCTGGTTGGCAAAGAGGTAGGCGGTGTGCGCTTGGGCTGCGCCAAAGACGGCAACGACTCTGGCCAGTGCGGTGTCGGTCCCGGCTCGCATGTCCATGGGGGCTGTGGCCAGCCACACGGCGTCGATGCGGATCATTTGAGAACGGCTGCGGTCCAGCTTGCAAAGTCAGCAACCCCACACAGGGGCCAGGTCACCACCATCGCCAACGCGCCCTTGCGCAACTCGACTCTGATCTCGTGGTCCTTATGCTCTGGCATTGGTGCGGACAATGGGACCGGGACGAATGCAGGAACCTCACGGGTAGCGGGTAGAGGCTGCGCGACCAGCGGCCGGCATGCGCTGCGCTGATGTTCTTTGAGCCAGCGGTGCAGGACATTGGCGTTCATCCCATGCTGCCCTGCCAATGCCGCGATCGAAACACCTGGCTGTTGGCAAGCAGCTACCAGTTCGGCTTTGAACTCAGGCGCGTAGGTCCGATGGGTGCGTCGGGTTGAATATCTGGAAGTCTCTGAATCTTTGAGCATAGTGTCCACGATGGTTTGCGTGCACACGATCTTGCGAGACAACCGCCATCAATTCAACATGGGTTCGCTGGGCGCTTACCTACAGCGCCACCAACGAGGCCTTGCAGCGCATTTGTGCCTTGCACCATCAACGCCAACTCAGTACGCAACTGAGTTGCCAGTTCGAGGGCTCGGTGGTGCAGGTGCACCCCCGTCAAGCCAGCGCCCCCAGGGGACGGGCCAAAGTGGATGTTGTGGAGTTCTCCGATGGGCGTTTGGAGCTGCTTTATCGTGGAGAAGTTCTTGAGCACAGCCGCTACCAACTGCACAAGCATCTGCGCCAAGGACGCACGGCAGATGACAAAAGCATCAACACGCGGATTGATCAAGCAGTGAGGGCACAACACAACCGATTGGCCGCGCTCGCAGCACAGATCAA
>JBILKC010000105.1:0-8519 GCA_044376885.1 Hylemonella sp.
ACTTGCCACGCGGAATGTTGACGCTCAAGCCCTTGAGGTTGTGCTCACGCGCGTTGATGATCTGGATGGCATCCGGGGTCGGATCGCCCGGATGTGCCAGACGTGGGATTGCGCCGGGCAAGACCATGGACTTGGCGTAGGCAGTAGCCGACTCAACATCACGCACGGCATGCACCTCGCCCATGGCCGCGGCATAGTCACGCAGGGCTTTGCCGGTGTGACTGGTGAGGTGTTGGCCCACATCACCAGGCGTTCCCACAGCGACAATCTCCCCCCCGGCCTCACCGCCTTCCGGGCCCAGGTCTATCAGCCAGTCACTGGCGCGGATCACATCCAGATTGTGTTCAATCACCAGGATGGAGTGGCCGGCATCAAGCAGTTTGCGCAGCGCACGCATGAGCTTGGCAATGTCGTCAAAATGCAGACCGGTGGTGGGTTCGTCAAACAGGAACAGGTTGCCGCGCCGGGCGACAGACTGACGGCTCGCCGTGTTGTTTTTTTCTGCCTCTGCCAGAAAGCCCGCCAACTTCAGGCGTTGCGCTTCACCGCCAGACAGCGTGGGCACAGGCTGGCCGAGCTTGACATACTCCAGCCCCACATCAACGATGGGCTGCAGGGCGCGGATCACGTCCCGGTCATGGGCAAACAAGGCAACCGCCTCTCTCACGGTCAGGTTCAGCACGTCAGCCACACTCAGGAACAGCGCCGTGACGCCACCGTCATGCGGCTTTTGGCGCTCGATCTTGATCTCCAGAATCTCGGGCCGAAAACGTTTGCCGTCACAGTCAGGGCAGCGCAGGTACACATCGCTGAGAAACTGCATTTCCACATGCTCAAAACCGGAACCGCCGCAGGTCGGGCAGCGTCCGTCACCGCTGTTGGCACTGAATTTGGAGGCGGTGTAGCTGCGCTGGCGCGACAGGGGTGCATTGGCAAAAATCTCGCGGATGGCATCCCATGCGCCGACATAACTGACCGGGTTGGAGCGGGCGGTTTTGCCTATGGGCGATTGGTCCACAAACACCACATCGCTCAACAAATCCGCCCCCAGCAGTCGCGCATAGGCACCGGGTGCTTCGGTGGATTTACCGAAGTGGCGCATCAGCGCAGGTGCCAGCACATCCTGAATCAGGGTGGACTTGCCCGAGCCTGAAACACCGGTCACGCAGACAAGTCGCCCCAAAGGGATATCGACAGAGATGTTTTTCAGGTTGTGCTCGGTCACGCCCTCCAAAATCAGGCGCGGGGTGTTGTCCTGTACCAGCCTTGAGAAGCCCATGCCGACTTGCTTGCGCCCGCCCAGGTAAGCACCGGTCAGGGTGTCTGCGTGGCGCAAATCAGCGGTGCTGCCATCAAAGACTATCGTGCCACCACGTTCGCCCGGACCAGGGCCCATGTCGATCATGCGGTCGGCGGCAAACATCACAGCCGGGTCGTGCTCCACCACCACCAGGGTATTGCCGGCATCACGCAGGCGCTGCATGGCCTCGATGATGCGGTGCATGTCGCGCGGGTGCAGTCCGATGCTGGGTTCGTCCAACACAAACAAGGTGTTGACCAGCGAAGTGCCCAGTGCGGTGGTCAGGTTGATGCGCTGGACTTCGCCGCCGCTCAGGGTGCGGCTTTGCCGGTCCAGGGTGAGGTAGCCGATACCCACATCGCACAGGTATTTGAGCCGGGTTCTGACCTCATCGAGCAGCAACTTCAGGGTTTTGGCCTCGGTCTGCGAAGCGGCCGACATGGCACTCGACAACTCGTCTTGAACGGCGTCAAAGAAGCGCCGTAAGCGATCAATCGGCATCAGCATCAGGTCGTGCAGACACAAACCCGGCAAGGCCTCCAATTGCGGACGCGACCAGCTCACACCCTGGGGCAAAAAACGCTTGTGCGGCGGCAGCGCCGCATCGGCCTGCACTTTGCTGCCGACGCGCCAGAGCAGGCTTTCGGTCTTGAGCCGCGCACCGCCGCAGGAGCCGCAGGGGGTGTAACTGCGGTATTTGGACAACAGCACACGAATGTGCATCTTGTACGACTTGGTCTCCAGATACTCAAAAAACCGCTTCACGCCGTACCACTGCTGGTTCCACTTGCCATTCCAGTTGGGTGAGCCGTTAATCACCCAGTGGTGCTGCTCAGGGGTCAAACGGTTCCAGGCCGTATCCCGCGGAATACCGGCGGCCTCCGCATGGCGCATCAGGTCGTCCTGACACTCGGCCCAGGCGGGCGTTTGCATGGGCTTGATGGCGCCGGAACGCAGGGTTAATTTGTCGTTGGGAATGACCAGGCCGTAATCCACCCCGATCACCCGGCCAAAACCGCGACAGGTTTCGCAGGCTCCCACGGCTGAATTGAAAGAAAACATCGACGCGATGGGGTCGGTGTAACGCAAATCGCTTTGCGGGCAGTGCAGGCCCGTCGAGAAACGCCACAGATCAAAATCGGTATTTGCTACCAAATCAGGAGCTGACTCTGCTTGACCAGGTAGGGCTGGAGTCTCTTTTAATACATAAACATTGAGCCGTCCACCGCCCCGCTTCAAGGCTACCTCAATGGCTTCGAGCACACGGACTTTGTCCGTCGTCCCTATGCGAAAGCGATCCGCCACGACATCCAGCACCTTGCGCTGATCCACGTCACGCTGGGCATGCACGCGGGTAAAGCCACTGGCACTGAGCCATTGGGTCAGCTCTTCTGCCGAGGTGTCTACCGGCAGCTCCACCGGAAAGGTCAGTACCAGGCGCGGATCATTGCCTCCCCCCAAGGCCACTGTCTGCGCCTGGGATGACCCGGCGACCAAGCCGGCTGCCGCACGGCGCAGCAACTCGGCATAAATGGTTTCTGGTGTGTCGTGCTGAACCGGCAGGGCAGTGACTTTGTCAAAAAGCTGCCCGGCTCTGGAGAACAGCAGCTTGAGGTGGTCATTCAATTCCGTCATGGTGCCCACCGTAGACCGGCTGGAGCGCACCGGGTTGGTCTGGTCGATGGCAATGGCCGGCGGCACGCCTTCCACCTTGTCCACCGCAGGCTTGTCCATGCGGTCCAGAAACTGGCGCGCGTAAGCCGAAAAGGTCTCGACATAGCGCCGCTGACCTTCTGCAAAAAGCGTGTCGAATACCAGACTGGACTTGCCTGAGCCGCTGGGGCCGGTGACCACGGTCAGTTCACCGGTGCGGATGTCCAGGTCCAGGTTTTTGAGATTGTGCTGGCGTGCGCCGCGTATGCGGATGATCCCCTGGCTCATGTGCTGTGTCTTTCCGTATAAGGACAGACATTCTAGGCAGTCGGGCAGCCGACTACATGCCCAGGGGCATGTTTTTTTAAATCACCAAGCGCTTACTTGGCCGCAGGTGCAGGCGCTGTCGTTGGTGCTGCTGCCGGAGCTGCGGCAGCCGGTGCTTCAGCTGCAGGAGCGGCAGCGGGCTTGGCGGGCTCGGAATGCACAGCATCTGCGCCATGTTTCTCACCCCCCATGTCAATGTCTCCGCCTGTACTCAAGATATACAAAGCGAGTCCAGCAAAAATTGCAAAACCTACAGCGATTTTCCACATGGTATTTCCCTAAAAAAAGCCCTCGCGAGGAGGGCTGTTAACACCCGACCAGACCGCATTGACGGTCTGGTCAGACCATTGTCACGATCTGGACTTAATCGTTCTCGTAAATATCCACGTCCTTGGTTTCCTTGATGAACAAGCCACCGATGACAACAGTCGCTCCGGCGATGATGATCGGATACCACAAGCCGTTGTACATATTACCGGTCTGGGCCACGATGGCAAACGCCGTGGTGGGCAACAAACCGCCAAACCAACCATTACCAATATGGTAAGGCAAGCTCATGGAGGTGTAACGGATGCGGGTGGGGAACATTTCCACCAGCATGGCAGCAATGGGGCCGTACACCATGGTCACCAGCAGAACCAGGTAAGACAGGATGATGACGACCTTGACCTTGTCGAACTTGGCCATGTCAGCTTTGGCGGGGTATTTGGCTGCCTTGAGTGCTGCGCCCAGGTTGGCCGCCAGCAAGGTGTTGTTGACGGTCTTCTCGTTACTCATGTCGGCCACGGCCTTTTTGGCGGCTTCGATGGCTTTTGGATCTTGTGGTTCCGCAGCAGTGACATCAGCCAGCTTGGCTTCGGCCTTGGCCTTGGCTTCTGCAATGTCTTCCGGCGTGTATTTCACCTTGACCAGCGTCTCGCCCACCTTGATGGTGGCCGGTGTGCCGGCAGGTGCTGCCACGTTGTCGTAGCTCACCGAGGCACTGGCCAGGCGCTGCTTGGCAATGTCACAGGAGCTGGTGAACTTCTTGGTGCCAGTGGGGTTGAACTGGAACGAGCACTCGGCCGGATCCGCAGTGACCACCACCTTGTTGGCAGCCTGAGCTGCCGCCAGATCGGGGTTGGCAGCTTTGGTCAGCGCTTCAAACACTGGAAAGTAGGTTAAGGCACCGAGCAGACATCCGCCCAGAATGATCCACTTACGACCAACCTTGTCTGACAAGGCGCCAAACACGATAAAGAAGGGCGTGCCGATGATCAGGGAAATTGCCACCATGATGTTGGCCGTGGGGCCATCGACCTTGAGCGCCTGGGTCAGGAAAAACAAGGCGTAAAACTGACCGGAATACCAGATCACTGCTTGGCCGGCAGTCAGACCAATCAGGGCCAAGATCACGATCTTCAGGTTTTTCCACTGGCCGAAAGATTCAGACAAAGGCGATTTGGAGGTTTTACCTTCAGCCTTCATCTTTGCAAAAGCCGGCGATTCGTTCATGCTCAAACGGATATAGACCGAAATCGCCAGCAACAAAATGGAAACAATAAAAGGAATGCGCCAGCCCCAATCGGCAAAGGCTTCTTCGCCAATGGCGGTACGTGTCCCCAGAATCACCATCAGGCTCAGGAACAGGCCCAGTGTGGCGGTGGTCTGAATCCAGGCCGTGTAGGCACCGCGCTTGCCGTGTGGTGCGTGTTCGGCAACGTAAGTTGCGGCACCACCGTACTCGCCACCCAGCGCCAAGCCCTGCAACAGCCTCAAAATGATCAGGATGATGGGTGCAGCCACGCCGATGCTGGCGTAGTTAGGCAGGATACCCACGATGAAAGTGGACAAACCCATGATCAGGATGGTCACCAAAAAGGTGTACTTGCGACCGATCATGTCACCCAGGCGGCCAAAGAAAATGGCACCGAAAGGGCGAACAATGAAACCGGCGGCAAATGCCAGCAGCGCAAAAATGAAGGCTGAGCCCTCATCCAGTCCGCTGAAGAACTGCTTGGCAATGATGGCTGCCAAGGAACCGTACAGATAGAAGTCGTACCACTCGAAAACTGTACCGAGCGACGAAGCGAAGATCACCTTCTTCTCTTCGGCGGACATCGGCCGGGGAGCTGGATGTGTTGTTGCCATAGTTATGTCTCCAAAATAAACCACCTCAACATAGAGGCTGGGTTGGATTTTTGGGGACGGCACTGACCCTGTTCTGACGTGAAACCAACACGAACTGACAACCTAGGTGGCAACCCTCGCCACTCTTTTCACCAGATGAAAAATTAGCGCTGACGGATGACGCCAACCGGGATCGACGACGCTGCGTTCCATACCGGACCCTCAAACCAGGCGTGACCGGTCAGGTAGTCGCGCAACATGGGCAAGGCGTCAAGGCCCCAGAACAGCTTGCCATCGACGGCAAAAGCTGGCACGCCAAATACCCCCGCTTCAATAGCGCAATCGGTAGACTGCTTGAGCAGCGCTTTGACCTCAAGGCTGTTGACGTCCTGCGTTGGCGAGAGCAACTCAGTCAGGGCCTGCAGTCGATCGGCATCCAGCGGATGCAAGCCACCACGCCAGACGTGCCGGAGCAGGGTTTCGCAGACGTAACGGTTGGGCTCACCCTGATTCGCACAAGCCACCGCCAGCCGCAACAGCGGCAGCGGATTGAACGGATGCGCCGCCGGCATTTGCAAATCCACATTGTGGTGCTGCGCCAGCCACAGCACTTGGCGGTAAGTCCAATCGCGCTTGGCGGCAATCTCGGCGGGGCCGAGTTGACCATGGTGCTGGAGTATGGCCCCCAGCAAGACCGGCTTGTACGCCACCGAGTAACTCAAGCCCTGCAAGGCTTGGGGCAGTTTTTCAAACGCCAGATAGGCGTAGGGAGAAATAAAGTCCAGATAAAAGGTGATGTGCTTCACGGCGATGGCCCTGGGCTGATGTGTTGTGTGGCTTGCATGGCGCTTTTTTCTGCGCGCCGTTCAATCTGTTGCCAGACCAGCCGCTTGTCATCATCGCTCATCGCTGACCAGGCTGCAATTTCATCGAGTGTTCTGAAGCAGCCCTGGCATAAGCGACTGGCGGGGCTCATGGTGCACACGGACAGACAGGGTGATGGAACGTTTTGGCTACAACCCCTTGCGTGCGCTGATTTTTCTGCCATTGAATTGATAGCGCCCATCATGACACCCGCTTGTTTGCAAGGGCTGTTGCAGCGCGTGACCCCGTCTTGCGCTGCAGGTGCTCACTGATGAACAGGCCGGCATCGATCAAGCGGTCGAGGTCAACCCCGGTGTCAATGCCCATGCCCTGCAGCATATAGACCACATCTTCGGTGGCTACATTGCCGGTGGCACCCTTGGCATAAGGGCAACCACCCAGGCCAGCCACGGACGCATGAAAACGAAAAACCCCCATGTTCAGGCATTCCAGGATGTTGGCCAGCGCCATGCCGTAGGTGTCATGAAAATGACCAGCCACATCCGCTACAGCGAAGTGCTTGAGGGTTGCGTCCATGGCGCGGCGAACTTTCAGGGGCGTACCCACGCCGATGGTGTCAGCCACATCAATGCACTGCACGCCGATGTCTTTCATGCGGCGCGCCAGGTCGTCCACCCGCTGCGGCGCGATGTCGCCTTCATAAGGGCAACCCACCGTGCACGACATGGCACCACGCACGGTAATGCCTGCCGTGCGTGCCGCCTGGACCACAGGCGCAAAGCGATCTATGCTTTGCGCAATAGAGCAGTTGATGTTCTTCTGGCTAAACGCCTCACTGGCAGCGCCAAACACCAGAATTTCATCAGGCCGGCTTTGCAGTGCAGCTTCAAAGCCTTTGAGATTGGGGGTAAGCACCGAATAGCGCACGCCTGGGATACGGGAAATACCCGCCATCACCTCGGCGTTGTCGGCCATCTGCGGCACCCACTTGGGACTGACAAAGCTGGTCACCTCGATTTCTTTGAGCCCGGCAGCTTGCAGGCGATGGACCAGCGCGATCTTGACCGCTGCCGGCACCAGCGATTTTTCGTTTTGCAGGCCATCGCGGGGGCCTACCTCCAGCAGCTTGACATGCGTTGGCAAAGTCATCAATAGCCCCGACTCAAATCGACAACACCAGCAATCGCCTGGCCACGCTGCAGTGCGCGGATTTTTCCGGCAATCTGGGCAATGCTTTCGCTGCGCAGGGTCCGGGCAGAGGTGTGCGGCGTGATGGTGATTTTTGGGTGGTTCCAAAACGGGTGCGTTTTGGGGAGAGGCTCGGTGCGGAACACATCCAGCGTTGCCCCGGCCAAATGGCCGCTGTCGAGGGCGGCCATCAAATCAGCGTCCACCAGATGGGCCCCACGTGCGACGTTGATGACATAGCCGCCCTGGCGCAGTTGGCCCAGACGGCGGGCATTGAGGATGTTTTCGGTGTGTGGCGTCAAGGGCAGCAGACACACCAGGATGCGGGTTGCAGCCAAAAACGCATCGAGTTGTGCCTCGCCTGAAAAACAATGCACACCAGCAACCTGCTTGGACGAACGGCTCCAACCATTGACCGGGAAATCAAACTGCGCCACCGCTTTGGCCACGCGCTCGCCCAGCAGCCCCAGCCCCAAAATACCCACGGGGAAATCGCTGCGGTTGTGGGGCTTGCGGAAAGACCATGTCCCGCTGTGCATATTGGCTTCGTAGGCTTCCAACTCGCGGAAATGCCTGATCACGTAGTGGCACACGTATTCGGCCATTTGTATCGCCATGCCCGCGTCTTCCAGACGGACAAGCTGCGTTCCGGGTGCAAGCTGCAACTTCAGCAATGCATCAACACCAGCGCCGATATTAAAAAGTGCCTTGAGCTGCGGTTGCTCGTTGACAAACTGCTGGGGTGGTGCCCACACCACCGCGTAATCGGCTGGGGCAGCACCTGGCTTCCAGACTTCAACCCGCGAACCCGGCAACGCCTCCTGCAGGCCGGTCAGCCAGGGTTCGGGCTTGGTATCGGTGCAGCAAAAACTGATCAGCATGTCTGCCTTATTCATTCGAGACCATGAGTTTAAGGAGTTCAGCGCCTTCGGCAACCTGATCCCCGGGCGCATACATCAGCTCAGTGACCACACCGTCAGCAGGCGCTGCAATGGTGTGTTCCATTTTCATGGCCTCCAGCACGGCGAGTGGCTGACCACTTTTGACAACATCCCCCGCTTTGACCGCGAAAGAAACCACCTTGCCGGGCATGGGTGCCGACAGGCGACCACCCTCA
>JBILKC010000393.1:0-2531 GCA_044376885.1 Hylemonella sp.
GTCAGATAAGGACTAACTCTGGGCGGTGATCGGGTTGATCAGGGTTCCGATGGCTTCAATCTCGACCTCGCACACGTCCCCCGGCTTCATGAAGCGCGGAGGTTTGCGACTCCAGCCCACACCAGCTGGCGTTCCAGTGACAATCACATCACCGGGGCTCAGGGTAAAAATGGTCGATGAGTAATTGATCAGCTTTGAGATGCTGAAGATCAAATGCCCGGTGTGACTGGACTGCATCACCTCACCGTTGAGACGAAGTTCCAGCTTGAGCTGGCGGTTCGGCTCGATTTCATCGGCAGTGACCATCCAAGGACCGAAACCGCCGGTTGACTCGAAGTTCTTCCCGGAGGCAATTTGCTTGGCGTGAAATTGCCAGTCGCGAATGCTGCCATCGTTGTAGCAAGAGTACCCGGCCACGTGCTCAAAGGCCTTGTCCTCTGGAATATTGCGACCTGGCTTGCCAATGATGACCGCCAATTCTGCTTCCCAATCCAACTGGTCTGATACATCCGGCCGGACGATGGGCTGATTGTGGCCACACTGCGAACGCCAGACCCGCAAGAAAATCGGCGGTTGTTCGGAGAGCTCGCGGTGCAGTCCTGCAGCCAGAACCTCCTGGTGATGGTCCATGTAGTTACGCACGGCACAAATGATTTTTTCCGACCGTGGGATGACGGGCAAAAAAGTAATGTCTGTCAATTTGGCGTCGATCGATTTGCCTTTGACATCGTCGGCAGCCTTGAGGTATCGCTCCGACGCAATGTAGTCGGTCAACGTGGGGTACTGCGGCAACGCACGGCCCAGGTCCACCACGCCGTCACCAACAACGGCGCCCCAGGTTTCCCGGCCTTGATGCAGGAATGACAATAGTTTCATGAATGCTCCTTAAAAATGGATGATTGGAATTGAGTAGGGTTGTTTGCTCAGCGCGGCTGTTGTGGCGCTCTGGCTTGAAAGTTGGCTTCCCACTGAGCGACAGGCAAAAACGTAGGGTCAGCGCGGCAAATCGATTCGGTCTCGCGCATGATGTCCTCGTCTGATCGCGACAGGTCAAGCGGGTCGCCATGAGGTTGCGACACATAGAAAGGCGTGTCCAAGTAAATCTCGACCGTATTTCCCTCCGGATCAAGCAGGTACACCGACAGTGCATTGCCGTGGTTGAGCCCACGGATCTGGCTGGCACCCAGCGCTTCGGCGGCCTTCCAGGCATCCCGCAAGTGCTGAATACTGGGCACCGCAAAAGAAATCTGCATCACAGTGCTGAAGGTGGCTTCCGGGGGCCGACCCGAAGCCAGGACCAACTGGTGATGCTGATCCGGGCTGGCGCTCATGAACACCAAGGTGTTTTTGAATGTTCGACCCACACCACGATCAGTGATCGTGAGACCGAAAACGTCGGTGTAAAACTGAACCATGCGCTCCACATCTGTGACATAAATTCCAAAATGAGAAGGCGTAGGGCGTGAAACGTTGAGCATGGCCGTGTCTTGATAGGGGTTGGAAGGAACTCAGACGGTCTCGATGCGCAGCAGTGCTGCCTCGACATTTCGTTGCGTGCTGAGGATGTGCTCGGTGAGCAATGCACATGCAGTGTCTGCATCGCGCCGTAAGGTGGCGTTCATCAGTTTGCGGTGTTCTTCTGCTTTGCGCCGGCCAATGACCCGGTGTCGTGCGGAGAAGCGCCGGTAACGTTCGGCCTGATCCCACAGGCTGGCACTCAAGGACACCTGGCGTGGCGAAGAACAGGCAGCCAGCAGCGCTGCATGGAACTGCTGGTGCAGTGCGCTCCATTCGTCGTCAAGCACCAGGGGACCATCCCCGAAACGTGACTCCACCCGTTCAAGACGATGGTGCGCCGCCACAATGGCGGCCTCCCATTCGTCATGGCCCTTGAGCGTTGCATCGCGCAGCGCGGGTACCTCGATCAGCAAACGCATTCGAGTGATGTCTGCAAGATCATCGGCTGATATGGGTGCCACCCTGAAACCGCGCCGCTCATCGGCCCGAACCAGGCCCTCCTGCGTCAAGCGGTTGAGTGCTTCCCGCAGTGGGCTGCTGGATAAGCCATAGTGGCTTTGCAACTCTTCAAGCTTGAGTTTGTGACCGGCTTCAAGCTGCCCAACCAGCATGTCTCGTCGCAATTGTCGGAATGCCTGCTCGGCAAGCGGAATTGTTGAATCGGCAGAGGCTTCTACTTTATGCATAAATACTATTTTGTGCATAAAAGACGATTTGTGCATTAGGGTTTCCGCTAGGTATGAGAACAACGTTGCTTTGAAGCCGGTGCGGTTTGCGCGAAGACGGGCCCTGCAGAGCGTGCGCTAGGACTGTTCTTGCTTTCACTCGCTTGTTTGGCCTGCCAACTCGGCGGACATCTTCCCTTGAATGCGAATACCCTTTAACTGTGTGGTTTGCCGCACAGACGACGACCACCCCTTAAGCAACGATGACCTGCCAGACACGAAAGTGTCTATTACCTGCTTTTACTGACGACTACCGAGGAGTTAACAATGAAACTGATACAAGCAGCT
>JBILKC010000392.1:0-2531 GCA_044376885.1 Hylemonella sp.
GCGTTGCTCTGCGTTAGCCAGCCTGAGTTGCTGTCTGGCTGCCAGGCCAGAGGGGCGGCCCAGGCGGCTGGCAGAACTGTCAAGGCGTTGGGACATGGTGTCCAGGCTGCGTTGCAAAGCCTGCGCTAGACGGGTCTGAAGATCATCAAGTTGACCCAACAAGGTCAAGCGGGATGCCGACACAAGCTCTGCAGCGGCAGTAGGTGTTGGGGCACGAAGGTCTGCCACAAAGTCGGCCAGCGTAAAGTCTGTTTCGTGGCCTATGCCGGTGATCACCGGCACCGGACTTTGCGCCAGCAGGCGAACAACTGACTCGTCGTTGAAAGCCCAAAGATCTTCCAGAGAGCCGCCGCCACGTACCATCAAGATAACGCTAATCTGGGGCGACACCACAGAATCAATATCGGCCAAATCGAAAGATTTCCCTTGCCGGGATTGGATTAAATGATACAAATTTGATAGCGCACGACAGATTTCAGCCGGAGCGCCAGCTCCCTGCACCGCAGCGGGGGATACCAGTACCGGAATGTGAGGCACTCGTCGTTGCAAGGCTATAGCGACATCATGCAAGGCCGCAGCACCCAGAGAAGTCACCAAGCCGATGCCCGTTGGCCTGGTTGGCAGCTCGTGCTTGGCCCGGTCAAACAGGCCTTCAGCCTGAAGTTTAGCCTTGAGCTTGAAAAACTCCTCAAACAGCGTGCCCGAGCCGGCCCGTGTCATTGACTCCACAACCAACTGCAAATCGCCCCGGGCTTCATAAACGCCCAGTTTGCCGCGCACCTCAACCCGGTCTCCATCCTGGGGGGTAAAGTCAACCAAGCTGGCTGCACGCCGAAACATGGCACAGCGGATTTGCCCGTTGGCGTCTTTCAGGGAAAAATAGCAATGTCCGCTGGAAGCACGCGAGTAGCCAGAAAGCTCGCCCACTACTGTGACAGGGTTAAACCTTGCCTCAAGAGCGTCTGCAATGGCGCGGCACAGCGCGCCCACTGGCCAGACACGGGCCTTGGGCACATCGCTGGCAAATTCAGACATAAGAATCCATGTGTTTTGCAGATCGAAGGCGATTCAACTTGTTCACAAAGTTATCAAACCCACTGTGGGCTGATGAAGGGCCAAATCAAGCGCAATATCCGCTTAAGCCATAATTGCTTCGCATTGCATTTGAGTGGAGCGTATTTGATTTCAATCATACAAGCCGCAGGCTGGCCGATCTGGCCATTGATTGCCTGCTCAATTTTGGCTCTGGCCCTCGTCATCGATCGTTTCCTAAGCCTCCAGACAAGCAAAGTTGCACCGCCAAAACTGCTAGACGAAGTTTTAGCGCTATCACGCGCGGGCACCCCGTCAACCGAGGTGTTGAATCAACTGGCGGCAAGCTCTGACCTGGGCGAAGTGCTGGCCAGTGGTCTGCACGCTGTGAACGCCAATCCGGCCTGCAGCGAAGATGACCTGCGTTGCGCATTTGAGGCCTCCGGGCGGGTGGTGGCGCAGCGCCTTGAACGCCACCTCAGCGCACTGGCCACCATAGCCTCTGCGGCACCACTGATGGGTCTGTTTGGAACTGTGGTTGGCATGATCGAGATTTTCGGTTCGCAGTCTCCCGCCGGCGGTACTGCTGGTGCCACCGGTGGTAACCCGGCGCAACTCGCACAGGGCATTTCAATTGCCTTGTACAACACGGCTTTTGGCCTGATTGTGGCTATCCCCTCGCTGATCTTCTGGCGCTATTTCCGGGCTCGGGTTGATGCTTATTTACTGACACTTGAGCTGGCAGCTGATCGCCTGGCAAGGCAGCTCAATAATCTGCGCAAAAAACCGTGAACTTCCGTCACCGCGTCCGGGAAGAGCCCGAGATCAATCTGATTCCCTTCATTGACGTGCTGCTGGTGGTGCTTATTTTTCTGATGCTGTCCACCACTTACAGCAAGTTCACTGAAATGCAGCTGACCCTGCCAGTGGCTGACACTGAAGCCCAACGCAACCACCCCAAGGAAGTGGTGGTCGCCGTAGGCAGTGATGGCGCTTACATGGTCAACAAAGTAGCGGTTGCGGGCCATAGCGTTGAAATACTTGTTGCGGCCCTGCAGCAAGCTGCCAAAGCCGGTCAGGACTCGGTACTCATCATCAGTGCGGATGCCAGTGCCCGCCATCAGTCTGTGGTCACGGTGATGGAAGCTGCACGTCGTGCCGGACTGACACAAATTACGTTTGCCACCCAATCATCGGCACAATCTTCGGCTCAGGCCGGATTGAAATAAGCGCATGTCTGCGCAGCGCAGCACCCGCTGGCAACACATCCTCATGCGCAGCTGGACTCATCGGGGTTGGCTGGCGACTCTGCTTTGGCCACTGTCAGCGCTGCTAGGGCTACTGATTAGGCTACGCCAAGGCTTATTTATGAGTGGTGTTTTAAAAACCCACCGACTGCCTGTGCCTGTGATCGTGGTGGGGAATGTGGTGGCCGGAGGTTCGGGAAAGACGCCGGTGGTCATGGCAATTGCAAGACACTTGATGTCTATGGGCATTGA
>JBILKC010000394.1:0-2529 GCA_044376885.1 Hylemonella sp.
ACAAGGCTGGACGGTTTACAACTCGGACGCGGCCGAGCGCGGACGCTCCGGCTGGGCGATGTATCCAGAAGTCACCAAAACAGCGCCCGTTTTCCTCACCAAAGAAAATCCGTTTGAGCGCTTTCGCATTGGCGCAGGCCCTGGCTCCTACAACAAAGACATCTCAAAGATGAAGCCCTTACCTGGGACTCAATTCCCGCTAGAAGGCTACGCTAACTTCACGAAACAAGGTGTTCCGCGTTGGACCAGTACCGATGAACCAACCATTGCCGCCTACACAGCCTTGGTCGATAAGGTTTGCCCATGCATAGTACTGGCTCACTCTCAAGGAGGACCGTTTGCGTACCAGGTTGCTCAAGCGCGTCCAGACAAAGTCAAAGCCCTGGTGTTGATAGAGCCAGCTGGTATTGGTGACCCAGCCAAAGCTGCTGCATTAAAAGACACGCCTAGCATCAGCATTTACGGTGACTTCATCGAAGGTGACGCCCGCTGGCCAACCATCAGAGCCAATAACATGAAGTTTCATGCGGCTATACGCGATGCGGGCGGAACACCTGAACTTATCAACCTGCCAGCTATCGGCATTAAAGGCAATAGCCACATGCTGATGATGGATAAAAACAGCGACGTCATTGCTGCTGTCATTCAAAAATGGCTTGAGGGCAAAGGTTTTACGAAATAAATGATTGTTGTTTTCTTAGCCAGCTTATCTTTACCGACCGGCCTCACCTCATGAACCTTCAAGACTGGATAGGCAAAAGCGAAACCGTACACGACATCGCTACCGCCACGCCCTACGCCGCACTTTCAGCCACACTGGACTGGCCATCAGCGCCGGGCGCACAGCGCCCGCCAACCAGCACACCCTTGCCTCCCCTTTGGCACTGGCTTTATTTTTTACCGATCGCCCGGCAGTCCGAGATCGGACCCGACGGTCACCCCAAACGCGGGGGCTTCATGCCGCCGGTTCCATTGCCGCGGCGCATGTGGGCCGGCAGCGATTTTGAATTTCACCAACCTCTGCTGATCGGCGATGCCCTTTCGAGAACCTCCACCATCGTGGATGTGAAAGAAAAATCGGGCCGTACAGGCCATTTGATTTTTGTGAAGGTGCGCCATGAGGTGCGCCGTAATGCTTCCGTTGAAGTGGCTCTCACCGAACATCACAACATCGTTTACCGCGAAGCTCCCTCAACGTCTGATGTGCCTCCTCCACCCCAAAGCGCTCCGCCGGCAGGGGACTGGGAACGCCACATCGTGGCTGACGATGTGCTGCTGTTCCGATATTCGGCGCTGACCTTCAACGGCCACCGTATCCATTACGACCGAAAGTACGTGACTGAAGTCGAAGGCTACCCCGGCCTCATCGTGCACGGCCCGTTGATCGCCACGTTGCTGATGGACCTGCTGCGCCGGAACATGCCCGATGCGGATGTTGCGAAATTTGAGTTCAAGGCCGTACGACCCACCTTTGATATCCACCCCTTTTCGGTACACGGTCAGCTTGCCGCCGACGGTAAAACAGTGCATCTTTGGGGCCGTGACCATGAGGGCTGGCTCACCATGGATGCCACCGCAACACTTGCTTAGCCCCAACATTCAGGATCTTTATGCAGCCGCTTAAAGGGATTACCGTTGTTACCCTGGAACACGCCATTGCCGCACCGTTTGCCACCCGGCAACTGGCCGACCTTGGCGCTCGCGTCATCAAGATTGAACGCCCCGGCGTGGGCGACTTTGCCCGCGGCTACGACGAACGTGTGAACGGACTGGCCTCCCACTTTGTCTGGACTAACCGCTCCAAAGAAAGCCTCACGCTGGATGTGAAACACGAGGAAGCGCAAAAAATCCTCATGCGTCTGATCCTCGAAGAAGCCGACGTGCTGGTACAAAACCTGGCCCCTGGCGCGGCTGCGCGGCTGGGGATGTCTTATGAAGCGCTCGCCAAACTCAAGCCGGGGCTGATTGTGTGCGACATCTCAGGTTATGGCGCTGATGGCCCCTACCGCGACAAAAAAGCCTATGACCTGCTGATTCAGAGTGAGGCCGGGTTTGTGTCCATCACCGGGACCCCTGAGTCTCCTGCCAAGGCCGGCAACTCCATTGCCGACATTGCAGCAGGCATGTACGCCTACACCAACATCCTGGCCGCACTGATGCACAAGCAGCAAACAGGGCAAGGACAGCGTATCGATATCTCCATGCTGGAGTCGCTCACAGAATGGATGGGCTACCCGCTGTATTACGCCTTTGAGGGAGCAACACCGCCACCACGAACCGGTGCCAGCCACGCCACTATCTTCCCTTACGGTCCTTTTCCCGCGGGCGATGGCAAAACCGTCATGCTGGGATTGCAGAACGAACGAGAATGGAAAATCTTTTGTGACAAGGTTCTGCTGCAGAGTGCTCTGGCCAACGACGAACGCTTTTCGACCAATGCCAAACGCAGCGCCGAGCGCGCCTCGCTGACAGCGATGATCGTTGAAGCCTTCTCCAAACTCACTGCGTCCCAAGTGGCCGAACGTCTGG
>JBILKC010000106.1:0-8496 GCA_044376885.1 Hylemonella sp.
CATCGATGCGGCCAGCGAACAGGGCGCCGACTTGGGTTTTAGCAGGTGGCTTAGGTGGGTAGATCAGGCTGATCTGGCGCACCAGCTTTTCATTCTCTAGCTCCGACGAGGTGCGCGGCGGGCAACTGGGCAGCAACAACGCTTGGTTCTGGAAAGGCTGCACCCGATTTGACTCATAAATTCTTTCGCAGCACAATGTTGTTGAAATTTTCAACAAAGTAAAGCGCTCACTATGTCAACCGTCAATTTCAGCGTTCCTGAAGACATCAAAAACGCGTTCAACGCCACCTTTGAGGGCCAGAACAAAAGCGCCGTCATCGCCGAGTTGATGCGCGATGCCGTTGAGCGTGAACAGCGACGCAAGCAGCATTGCAGCGCCGTAGACCGCATTTTGGCCAATCGCATCAATACGCCTCGTTTTTCTGAGGCGGAGTTCAGGGCGGCCCGTGAAGAAGGCCGTCCATGATTTGTGTGGTCGATGCCAGCGTGGCCGTTAAATGGTTTGCAGAAGGCGACTGGGCGCTAGGAGAAGACGATATTGAACCCGCATTAGAGATTCTGAAAGCGAGCACCCGCGGAACGTTGGACTTTTATCAGCCGCCCCATTTCTTGGCGGAAGTGGCGGCTGTGGTGTCCCGTCTCAAACCAGACCGGGCACAACAATATATGGATAACCTGGCCCAGCTCAACATCACCTGGGCCGCTCCTACAGTGGCTTACGGCCGGGCTATTGAACTGGCCCGCCAACTAGACCACCACCTGTTCGACACGCTGTACCACGCAGTGGCACTGTCCATTCCTGGTGCGGTGCTGGTCACAGCCGACCGTCGTTACTTTGCCAAGGCCCAACATCTTGGTCAAATTGCCTGGTTGTCCGACTTTAGTTGTGCATAGTGGCCTGCTATATCGCCACCGACTACTGCTAACTTCACGATTCCCACACATCTCTGCCGTGACCGGCTACTCCGTTTCCCAACGCACAGACGCCTGATGGTTTGCATGTTTTGATGGGTTTGGCAAAACACGACGTCACTCTGCGCAAGCCGCAATGGAAGACGTCAAAGTTTTGCAGACCCCATTCCCTTCGGAGACGTCATGCGCAAACTTTTATCCCTCTTCGTGATTGCAGCAACGCTGGGCCTTTCGGGCTGTGGCTACAACACATTCCAAAGCTCGGATGAGCAAATCAAGGCCAGTTGGGCGGAGGTATTGAACCAGTACCAGCGCCGGGCCGACCTGGTTCCTAATCTGGTGAGCACCGTCAAGGGTGAAACCAAGTTTGAGCAGGACACATTGACCCAGGTGGTCGAGGCACGCTCCAGGGCGACTGCGATTCAGGCCACGCCGGAGCTGGTCAACGACCCTGCGGCTTTTTTGAAGTTTCAACAGGCTCAAGGGCAGTTGTCAGGCGCGTTGTCGCGCCTGCTGGTGGTCACTGAGAATTACCCCAGCCTCAAGGCCAACCAGGCATTTCGGGATTTGCAAGCCCAGCTGGAGGGCACCGAAAACCGCATCACTGTGGCGCGCAACCGCTATATCCAGTCGGTGAAAGACTACAACGTGACCGTACGGTCTTTTCCGTCCAATCTGACGGCGATGGTGTTTGGCTACAAAGAGAAGGCCAATTTCACTGTAGAGAACGAGAAGGAAATCTCAAGGCCACCTGCGGTCAGCTTTGAAGCACCCACGGCCGCGCCCATGAGCCCTGCATCCGGGTCAAGCAAGTGACTATGAACGGGCTAGCGCGCCGTTTATGCGCAAGCTTCTGGTTGGCGCTAGGGCTGCTGGCCTCGGGGCTTGCTGGGGCCCAAGTCGCGGTGCCGCCATTGCGGGGGCACATCGCGGACCAGACCGGAACACTGACCAAAGAGCAGCAATCTGCATTGGAGCAGACCCTGACCGCTTTCGAGGCCAGAAAAGGAAGCCAATTGGCGGTGCTGATGGTCGCTACCACAGCGCCCGAAGCGATTGAGCAATTTGCCTTGCGGGTGGCTGAGCAGTGGAAGCTGGGGCGAAAAACAGTAGACGATGGCGTGATTCTGTTAGTGGCCAAGAACGACCGCGCATTGCGCATCGAGGTCGGCTACGGCCTGGAGGGCGCGTTATCCGACATCACCAGCAAGCGCATCATCAGCGAGACCATCACGCCACGCTTCAAACAGGACGACTATTTCGGCGGCATTGCGGCGGGGGTGGATCAAATCATGCGGGTGGTGGAGGGTGAGCCGCTGCCAGAGCCAGTCGGCCGGCCACCACAGGGCATCCAGAACCTGATGCAATTGGGTCCCTTGCTGTTCATTGTGGCCTTGGCCGTTGGCGCCGTGTTGCGCCGTGTTTTTGGAAAAGTCGCCGGTTCCTTGCTCACCGGTGCGGGGGTGTCCTTGCTGGCTTGGTTTGTCCTGGGCACCCTGTTTATTTCGGTGTTGGCCGGCTTTGCAGCCATGTTGATGACTTTGATGGGCGGCACGCGCATGCTCTATGGCATGGCGGGCTTGGGAGGCGCAGGCCGTGGTGGCGGTGGATTCCGGGGCGGCGGCGGTGGTTTTGGCGGCGGTGGTGCATCGGGAAGGTGGTAGCCATGGCGCTCTCACGCACCATCAAGCATCTGTTCTTTGGGGATTGGCAGGTGCAACGTGCTTTTCCTCGCGCCAGCCTGGATGCCATTGAGCAGGCGATCCAGTCCAGTGAGCAGACGCATGGCGGAGAAATCCGCTTTGTGGTCGAAGCCAGCCTGGAGGGGCTACCTTTATGGAGGGGGCAGACCACACGCGAGCGGGCCGTAGACGTGTTCTCGCAGTTGCGGATTTGGGACACCGAGGGTAACAGCGGTGTTTTGATCTACCTGCTGCTGGCCGACCGGTCGGTGGAGATCATCGCTGACAGGGGTATTTATAGAGGTACCGGTAGTGCAGGCTGGAACGCCATTTGTCGTGACATGCAGATAGCCTACTCAAAGTCGGAATTTCACGCGGGCACCCTGACAGGCATTGCCGCCATTGCCAACGTCATCGGTCAGCACTTCTCCGCAAACGAAAAGCACATCAACGAGTTACCCAATGTGCCAGTAGTTCTGACCTGAAGGCCACAACACCATGAAGCTGGCTTCGCCTTGCTGGGGCTTGGTGGTGCTTGGTGTAGCTTGGTGGGAATTAGGGTTGACGAGCCTGACCCCGGCACTGACTCCACAGTTAGGGCTGCTTGGTTCCCCACCTGACCCGGTTGGCTGCTTCACCATGCGGGGAGGCCCGTCAGTCTGTATTGTAATTTAAGCCCCAGTCTTGCCTTGCCTGCTGAATTCAGGCCTTTTCAATTCGATGTTTAGAATCCCGCCATGTCTTATCTCGTTCTCGCCCGCAAGTACCGGCCTGCTAATTTCACCGAAATGGTCGGTCAGTCACATGTGGTGCGGGCGCTGACCAATGCGCTGACTTCCCAACGGCTGCACCATGCTTACCTGTTCTCCGGAACGCGCGGGGTAGGCAAGACAACCGTATCGCGCATACTGGCCAAGTCGCTCAATTGTCAGGGCGCTGATGGACAAGGTGGAATTACCGCCAGCCCTTGCGGTGTATGCCAAGCCTGCACTGATATTGATAGCGGCAGGTTTGTCGATTACACCGAGCTGGATGCCGCCAGCAATCGCGGCATAGATGATGTTCAAACCCTGCTGGAGCAGGCGGTTTACAAACCGGTTCAAGGGCGCTTCAAGGTCTTCATGATCGACGAGGTCCACATGCTGACCGGTCCGGCGTTCAACGCCATGCTCAAGACGCTGGAAGAACCGCCCGAGTATCTGAAATTTGTGCTCGCCACGACCGATCCGCAAAAAGTGCCGGTGACCGTGCTTTCGCGTTGCCTGCAATTCAATCTGCGGCCTATGGCCCCGGAGACGATACGCGAGCATCTTGAGAAAGTTCTGCAAACCGAAGGGGTGCATTGCGAAGTTGCGGCTTTGAGGCTGCTCGCGCGCGCCGCGCGGGGCTCGATGCGCGATGCCCTGTCGCTCACCGACCAGGCCATTGCCTTTGGTGCCGGAGAGCTCAATGAGCTGACGGTGCGTCAGATGCTGGGCAGTGTGGACCGGTCACATGTGTTCAAGCTGATTGAAGCCCTGGCCCAGGGGGACGGCAAAACGGTGGTTGAAACCTCTGAAGACTTGCGCCTGAATGGACTGAGCGCAGCATCCACCCTGGAAGAAATGAGCAGTGTGCTGCAGCGCATGGCCGTGATCCAGGCAGTGGCTTCAGCGCCCGAAGACGCCGATGATGAAGCCGCGGAGCATGTCCGCCTGGCAGCCCTGATGCCTGCCGACGAAGTCCAGTTGCTCTACAGCCTGTGCCTGCATGGCCGCGCTGAGTTGGGGCTGGCCCCGGACGAGTACGCCGCGCTGACGATGGTTTTGCTCCGTTTGCTGGCATTCAAGCCCACGGGTGCCAAGGTGGCGCCGCTTCGCGTTGCGGCGCAAACTCAACCCCAACCCCCATCCATATCCCCATCCCCGGCGACAGAAAAAAAAACACTGAACCCTGAGGGCAGTCCTCCGCCCGGTCAGCAGTTGCCTGTGCTTCATGGGTCAAAACTGGCTACAGCCCTTTCAGATCAAGAGGTTTCAGCTCCTGAAATAGTAGCGGTTCCGGTTCGCCAGCAAACTGAAACGCGTGCAGATGCGGTGGCGGTCCAGGCAGCAAGTGCATCTCTGGTTCCGACCGAGGAAGGCGCGTTCTGGCATCTCACGGTGGCGCAACTGGTTGCCAGCGAGGCCGTGGCGGCTATGGTGCGTGAGTTGGCTTTGCAATCTCAGCTGGTGGCGCGCGACACCGGGCATTGGCTTTTGCGCGTGGAGCGTGAGTCGCTGAACCAGCCGCAAAATCGCGAACGACTGCAAACCGCCTTGCAAACAGCCGGTCACGAAGTAAATCTGACTGTTGAAATTGGCCGGGTGACAGACAGCCCGGCAAGGCGCAATGCAGCGGCTGCTGCAGAAAAGCAGATGGCCGCAGAGAAAATCATTTTCGATGACCCTTTTGTGCAAACCATGATGCGCGACTTTGGTGGGAAAATCGTCCCCGGTAGTATCAAGCCCATTTAAGGAAACATATGTTCAACAAAGGACAACTGGCAGGCCTGATGAAGCAGGCAACAGCCATGCAGGACAACATGAAAAAGGCCCAGGAAGAACTGGGCCATATTGAAGTGACCGGTGAGTCCGGCGCAGGTCTGGTCAAGGTCACCATGACCTGCAAACACGAAGTCAAGCGCATCACCATCGACCCCACGCTGCTGGCTGAGGACAAGGACATGCTCGAAGACCTGGTGGCAGCGGCTTTTAATGCAGCGGTTCGCAAGGCTGAGGACACATCGGCCGAGAAGATGGGAAAAATCACCGCAGGCATGCCCGGCCTGCCTGGGGGCATGAAATTCCCGTTCTGAACGCCATGGGTCCGGTGTGAGCAATTCGCTTGAGGCCCTGATACAGGCGCTGAAACGTTTGCCTGGCGTGGGTGTGAAGTCGGCCTCACGCATGGCGTATCACTTGATGCAACACGACCGTGAGGGTGCACACCTGTTGGCCCGTTCGCTGGATCAGGCCGCCAGCAGCGTGCGGCACTGTGAACGGTGTTACACATTCACCCAAACTGAAGTTTGCAGCACCTGCATGGATAGCCGCCGCGATGCCAGCCAGCTGTGCGTGGTTGAAACACCTGCCGACCAGTCTGCGTTGGAGCGCACGGGGGCTTACAAAGGCCTTTACTTTGTGCTGATGGGCAAGATAAGCCCGCTCGACGGCATTGGCCCCAAGGAAATCGGGCTCAAGAAACTGCTGGATAGGGCGACTGACGGTGTGGTGCGAGAAGTCATACTGGCGACCAATTTCACGGCCGAAGGCGAGGCCACGGCCCATGTCATTACCGAGGCCCTGAAGGTGCGCGGTCTGCAGCCCACGCGTCTGGCGCGCGGTGTGCCGGTGGGCAGTGAGTTGGAGTATGTGGATCTGGGCACGATTGCCCATGCGCTGCTGGACCGGCGCTAAGTCAAACAAGCTATTTGGAGGAACCAACCCATGAACATCACAACATTTACGCTGGCTTACTGGTGCGTGCTGGTCGTTGCCATCATGCCCATTGTGTGCGCAGGCATTGCCAAGTCGGGCATGTTCAGCAAGCCGCCCAGCCAGGGTGGCTACGACAACAACAATCCGCGTGCCTGGCTGTCGCAGCAAAGCGCCTGGCGGGCCCGTGCCAATGCGGCACAGGGCAATAGTTTCGAGGCCTTGCCATTCTTTTTCGCGGCAGTGATCATTGCGCACCAGCTCGGTGCCGTGCAGTCCTACGTTGATAGCCTGGCTATTGCATTCGTTGTGCTTCGGATCGTGTACATCGCCTTGTACATTGCCGGCAAGTCCAATCTGCGCTCAATGGTCTGGAGTTTGGGCTTGTTCGTTAACATTGGCATTTTGCTGATAGGCTACAAATAAGCCTTGATTGAGCCCGGCAGAAACGGCCGGGCTTTAGCTCATGATGCCAATTTGCCACGGCACAAATTCATGGTCTCCCAAGCCCAACAGCTCACTCTTAGTCGCCTCGCCAGAAGCTGTACGCAAGAAGAGTTCGAAGATGCGCTGACCCATGTCCTGCAGGGTCACCGTGCCATCGAGAATTTCGCCACAGTTGATATCCATGTCTTCTTCCAGGCGCTTGAACATGGGGGTGTTGGTGGCCAATTTGATGCAGGGGGCCGGTTTGGAGCCAAACATCGAGCCCCGCCCGGTCGTAAATGCAATCAGGTTGGCGCCACCTGCAATCTGACCGGTGGCTGATACCGGGTCAAAGCCGGGTGTGTCCATGAATACAAAGCCTTTGCTGTTGACGGGCTCAGCATATTTATAGACTTCCATCAGCGGCCCGGTGCCGCCTTTCATGGAAGAGCCGAGAGACTTCTCGAAAATATTGGCCAACCCTCCCACCTGGTTGCCTGGACTGACCTGGCCATTGATCTGGACATCCCGGCCTACCGAGTATTCGTCTTTCCACCAGCGGATGCGCTCAATCAGTTTTTCACCGACAGCCCGGCTGGCAGCACGCCGGGTAAGGGTGTGTTCAACGCCATAAATCTCCGGGGTTTCCGACAGGATGCCGGTGCCACCGTGGCGAACCAGAATATCCACAGCAGCGCCCAGGGCCGGGTTGGCGGTTATCGACGAAAAGCCGTCCGAGCCGCCACATTGCAACCCTACGCTCAGGTGGCTGGCAGACACCGTAGTGCGCCGGGACTCATTTGCCTTTGGCAGTAAAGCCTTTACAGCCTCTATGCCTTGCGCTATGGTTTTGCGAGTGCCACCGCTCTCCTGCATGATGAAGGTGTGAAGATGCGGGCTGTTCGCCAGCTCTTCCTGTTCCATCAGGCCTTTGAGCTGGTTACGCTCGCAACCCAGGCCGATCACCATGGCTGCGGCCATATTGGGGTGGCGGATATAGCCCGCCATGGTGCGGCGCAACAGCTGCATGGGTTCACCCGTCATTTCCATGCCGCAACCGATGGAATGGCTGAGCGCCACCACGCCATCCACATGGGGGTACTCGGCCAGTCGTTCAGGTGTGAACCATTCGGCAATTTTATGAACGACGGTGGCTGAGCAATTCACGGTGGACAGGATGCCGATGAAATTGCGCGTGCCGACCTTGCCGTTGGGTCGGACATATCCCTGGAACGTGGCCCGCTCGGCTTCGGGCACCATGAGGACAGGCTTGAACTCACTGGCATGGGCGTAATCCCGATCAAACTCCCGGAACTCGGTGTTGTGGCTGTGCACCATGGTGCCAGGCTCAATGTCTGCGTTTGCAAAACCCACGGTCACGCTGTACTTGAGGATGGGATCGCCCTTGAGGATCTTGCGCGCTGCAATTTTGTAGCCGGCAGGGACCTGGCTGCGGCTGGTGAAGTTTTCACTGGGAACGGTGGTGCCGATTGGCACATCCACACGCGCAACGACCACGTTGTCGTTGGGATGCAGCCGGATGATCGGGCCAGCAAGGCGCTTTTCGGAGATTTCAATCATGGGGTGTCTCTTTCAATTGTTCAGAATGCCAAAAGCAGCTTTCAGACGCTGTTCATAACTTGCCCGTTCTTGAGCAATTGTCTCGGGCGTCCAGGTCATGAAGCCAGAGCCTGCCTTCATGCCTGTTTTTCCTGCATCAATGTTGTCGGCCACGCACGTGGCAAGTTTGGGCGTGTTGCTCAGGGACGGGTAAATTTCTTCCGCTGCGCGTGCCATGCTGTCCCAACCCGAGATCTCTTTTTGCAGGATCGGCCCCGCAGCAGCATAACGAAAACCGAAGCTGTAACGCACCGCAGTGTCCACGTCCTGTGGTGTGGCGATGCCACGGTCAATCAGGTCCATGGCCTCGCGCATCAGCGCGTGTTGGATGCGGTTGGCCAGAAAACCCGGAATATCTTTGCGCACAAGAACCGGTTTTTTCCCAGCCCTGCGGTACAGCG